>JAQUHL010000001.1 GCA_028683635.1 Candidatus Cloacimonadota bacterium | reverse complement strand
CTTGAGCGGATTGGCAGGGTTCATTGGGATGAATACTGCGACCATGGCTTCCAGCCGAACTGCCCAGGCTTGTTCGGAAAGCCTGAACAAGGGCCTGAAGGTGGCGTTCAGGGCTGGGGGAGTTATGGGTCTGATTGTGGTGGGACTCGCACTTTTTGATATCTCAAATTGGTTTTTTGTGTTGAATGCTTTTACGGACTATCCCCTGGAAAAGATTGCAGTGGTAATGCTTAGCTTTGGCATGGGAGCTTCCTCCCAGGCTTTATTTGCCCGTCTGGGCGGAGGGATATATACCAAAGCTGCAGATGTTGGGGCAGATTTGGTGGGTAAGATCGAAGCCGATATTCCTGAGGACGATCCCCGCAACCCGGCAACGATTGCGGATAACGTGGGAGACAACGTGGGCGATGTGGCTGGCATGGGTGCAGACCTCTATGAATCCTATGCCGGATCGATCCTGGCGACCGGAGCACTGGGCATGAGTGCTTGCCTGCAGATCATGGCCAAGGCACCTCAGATTGGGGCCAGGATGATGAATTTTGTTACCGCACCCATGATTCTGGCGGGAGTGGGTGCATTGATCTCGATTATCGGGATTTTCATGGTTTCCACCAAAGAGGATTCCCAGATGAATGATCTGATGCGGGCTCTGAACAAAAGCGTCCATTTCAGCTCGATCCTGATCGCCATCAGTGCTTTCTTTATTTGTCGGCTCCTGCTTCCCAGGGAGTTTTACCTGGGTGTCTTTCTATCGACTGTGGTAGGTCTTCTGGCCGGAATCCTGATCGGATGGTTTACTGAATTCTACACTTCGCATAGTTACAAATCCACCCGCAATATAGCCAGCCAGGGAGAATATGGATCCGCCACAGTGATTCTGGAAGGGCTTTCGGTTGGGATGCTTTCCACTCTGGCTCCGGTTTTGGTAATCGTGTTGGGAATTATGATCGCCTTCACAGTAAGCGGAGGATTCCAGATAGTGGAGATGGGGCTCTATGGCATTGGATTTGGAGCTGTGGGAATGCTTGCCACCCTGGGTGTAACGCTGGCAATGGATGCTTTTGGTCCCATTGCGGATAACGCCGGGGGAAATGCACAGATGTCCCGCCTTCCCAAGGAAGTAAGAGAACGCACAGATAATCTCGATGCCGTGGGGAATACCACTGCCGCGATCGGGAAGGGCTTTGCCATTGGCTCTGCTGCGCTCACGGCGATGGCTCTGCTGGCCGCATACCTGGAAAAGGTGAGAGAAACTCTGGTCTCGCTGGGGACAGATCTTACCATCCAATATAACCATTTCACAGAGACGATCTCCGCAACTCAAGCCACCTTGACAAATTTCATTGAATATTACCAGATCCATCTGCTCAATCCCAAATTCCTGTTGGGTGTCTTTGTGGGAGCGATGGTGACTTTTGTGTTTTCTGCCCTGACCATCAAAGCCGTGGGGCGCGCTGCCGGGCAGATGGTAAAAGAAGTGCGGCGTCAGTTCACCACTATACCCGGGATTCTGCAGGGCACAGCCAGGCCCGATTATGCCACCTGTGTGAAGATTTCCACCCAGGGCGCTCAAAGAGAGATGGTTTTGCCGGCCCTGATGGGTATTATCACTCCCGTGGCGGTGGGTTTGATCTTCGGGGTGGCAGGTGTGTTGGGACTCTTGATCGGATCTCTGACCACCGGATTCGTGCTGGCCGTGATGATGAACAATGCCGGAGGGGCCTGGGACAATGCCAAGAAATATGTGGAAACCGGAACTCACGGAGGCTCGGGCTCACTGGTTCACAAAGCCACGGTTGTTGGGGACACGGTGGGTGATCCCTTCAAGGATACTGCCGGACCCTGCATCAATATTCTCATCAAACTGATGAGCATGGTTTCCATTGTTTTTGCCGGATTTATCGTGGCCTATTCTCCCAAGGTGGAAAGCCTTTATACTCCCAAATCTATGATACATACAGAAATAAACTCCCCCATCCAGGATGCTCCGCTGCCCATGGAAAGCGATGAGCTCTTCGGAGACTAAATATAAATAAAGCGAGCGAACAAGAAATCAAATGAACCGAGCGTTCTGGCGTCCATTCATCCTAATAGCGTGTACTATCCTGATCTTAGGCGCGATAGCCTTGCTGCTTCCGGATAGTGATTCAGGTTTTTTCCCCATCAAAAAAATGCACTGGTTCGATAGCCTGAAAAGGCTGGGTAAACCCTCCATTGATGAGGTTCTTTCCCAAAAAGCTGATTCTCTGCATATCGAGACTGTACTTACTCCCCTCGAAATCTTCCAAAATGAGCTTGCCAAATATGAGAAAAACCAGTCTGGTTCCATCCGCATAGCCTATTTTGGAGATTCCATCATCGAGGGTGACCTGATAACCGGAAGGCTCAGGCACCTCTTACAGCAAAAGTATGGCGGCACCGGGCTGGGCTTTATGCCGATCACCTCCATCTCAGCAGGCTTCCGTCCCACCATAAACCATACCTTTGCCAAAAATTGGGAAGCCATCTCTTTCATGAGCAACAGAAGGCAGGATATCTCCCTGGGGATCAGCGGGTTCACCTTTATTCCCAGAAGCTACTATCTCATCGAAAAAGCCATCGAGACCGAAATCGATACCCTTGCCGTCACAGACAGCACAGCCGTTGAAGAGCAACCCAAGCCGGAAATTCAGCGTAATTATGTATCTTCTCCACCCTGGGTAAGATACCGGGCTGTCGATACTGAGGGAGGCGCTGCCTGGTTTGACAGGATCAGGCTCTTCTATAGCAATGCCAGCGATTCATCCTATGTTCTCTGCTCTCTGGATGGCAATCCCAGCCAGAAACATCACTTGCAGAGGGGCAAGGGAGTGCAGATGCTGGATCTTAGCTCCGGAGCCCAGGTAAAAAACGTCTATCTGGAATTCAATGCCCAGGATCCCATCCACGTCTATGGCGTATCGCTGGATCAAAGTAACGGAGCATACGTGGATAGTTACACGATCCGGGGTTTTTCCGGGATGTATTTCAACCGGATCTGGGAGCAAAGCTTAAGGGATTTTCATAAGTTTTTGGATTATGACCTCGTGATCCTGCACTATGGCGTAAATGTATCAAATTCGAAGGTGAAAGACTATAGTTACTATAAAAAGGGCATGAGCCAATCCGTTCAGCACATCCAAAAAGCTTTGGGGGAAACACCGATCCTGCTCATCTCCGCCCACGATCGAAGTATTAAGCTGGAAGGCAGTTACCGCACTTCGCCGGATATCCCCATCCTCGTCAATAGCCAGGGGGAAATTGCCATCGAAAACGATTGTGCCTTCTGGAATCTCTTTTCGGCGATGGGAGGCTATAACTCGATGGTGGATTATGTGCACCGGAACCCTCCGCTGGCACAGAAAGACCACACCCATTTCAACCGCACCGGTGCCAACCACATTGCGGATATGCTCTATAAAAACCTGATGGACAAGCAGTGAAGGATAGGATTCTGAAAGGAAAATGCCCTCTGATAATCCTGGTGCTGGTGCTCTTCACCTTCACTTTGGTTAGCGTGAGCCAGGCAATGGATGATGGCACTGCCGAGGAGGTTTATCCCTCGGATCTGGATGCCCTGGAAGAATTTATCCAAAGCTATTATAAGCTCTTTGAAAAACAGGATCTTGCCCAAAACTATCCCTTCCTGAATCATGATAAAAATCTCATTCAAAACGACGCTAAGAGCCTGGCTCCCTTTTACCAGAAATTGATCGAACTGCGTTATGGACTCCGTTCCCGGGTGAGCATTTTGCATATTGGTGATTCGCATATTCAATCCGGTTACCTCCCCGGAGCAGCCCGGAGCTCGCTGCAGAAGTATTTTGGCAATGCCGGACGAGGGCTGGTCTTCCCCTGGAAACTTGCCGGAACCAACCAGCCGGACGATATCCGGATCAGTTCCAATAGCTACTGGAACCGGACAAATGCCGAAAAGGGCATCTGTGGCTATGGACTCTGGACCAAACAAAGCGGAAACCTTACTATCAAGACCAATAACTTCTTTGGTTTGGATAATAGCTTCAACAAGATCACCCTGATCACCAAGGAAAAGGAAAATTCCTATGATTGGACGCTTTCCGGCAATTCCGAGACACCCAATATCGAGATCGCAGCCTTTGGGAAACAGGCAATTTACCAGTTGCTATGGAATACTCCCACCCGGGAAATCACGCTCCAATACAATTCTGCCAATTCCCAGGATATTGCCAATCTCTATGGAATTGTGCTGGAAAACAACGTCCGGGGTCTGCTCTACCATTCTGTGGGCTTCAATGGCGCTACCTTTGAAAAATATGGTAACATGGATGATTTCTTTGCCCAGATACCCATCCTCAAGCCCGATCTGATTGTGGTCTCTCTGGGGACCAATGATGCCCAGGGAAGATACAATGGAGATCATTTCGAGCGCAACCTCAAGCGCTTTGGCACAAGACTCAAAAAGGCGGCAAAATCCACCCCGGTGATCTATACCCTGCCTCCCGATTCCCACAAGGGGGGGATCCACAATGCCGACCTGGGAAAAGTGGAGAAACAGCTCAGCGAATATGCCGTGGATAACAATGCTGCATGGTGGGATCTTGGCGAAGTGATGGGGGGAGTATTATCTGTGAGCAAGTGGCGGGCAAATGCTTTGGCTGCCGGGGATAACATCCATTTCACACCCAAGGGATATATGCTGCAGGGGCAGCTTTTCTATTCTGCCCTGCTCAAAGGTTATAGCGCTCATGCTCAACGCCAGGGGAAAAGATAATGAAAGCCATCCTCGATCACATCCTGCAAAACCTGGTCTATAATCCGCAATCACCTTTGCTTTTCAACAGCGTCTTCTTCCTCTTCTTCTTCCTTGCAATCATGTTTTTTTACCCGCTGATCGTGAGCCGGATCAAGGTCCGCACCTGGTATCTGATGCTCTTCTCGCTATATTTCTATTACAAAACCAGCGGGGTTTTTGTGCTGTTGCTGATTCTTACCTCTTTTGTAAATTTCGGAATCGGGGCTTGGATCCACAGGGTAGCTACGGATGAATATGCCACTTTGCGCCAAAAGCTTTTTCGCAAAAGGGGACTGCTGCTGCTCAGTATCATCTGGAATCTGGGATCCCTGGGATATTATAAATATACAAATTTCGTGATCAATACCATCAACCAGCTCAGTGGAGGTCAACTTCCGCTGGTGGATATCTTCCTCCCGGTGGGGATCTCCTTTTTTACCTTCCAGACCATGAGCTATACCCTCGATATCTATTTCGGTAAGCTCAAACCCCTGAAGAGTTTCTTCGATTTCACCTTTTTCGTATCGTTTTTCCCGCAGCTCGTGGCAGGCCCGATCGTTCGTGCCACTTGGTTCATTCCCCAGATCCATGCCCGGCTTTCACTGAACAAGGATGTAATGGCCCGGGCTTTGACCCTGATCTTTGCCGGATTGCTCAAAAAAGGAGTGATAGCGGATTATATCAGTGTGAATTTTGTGGATCGGGTCTTTGATGCTCCTGCGCTTTTTTCAGGGGTGGAAAATCTGCTTGCTGTCTATGGATATGGGCTTCAGATCTATTGCGATTTCAGTGGATACTCGGATATAGCCATTGGTTTGGCCTTGATGATGGGTTTTGAATTGCCCCAAAACTTCAATGCTCCCTATGTTGCCAGCAGCATCACGGATTTCTGGAGGAGATGGCATATCTCGCTATCCACCTGGCTGAGGGATTATCTCTATATCCCGCTGGGTGGTAACCGTCGTGGCAAGGCCAGGCAATATCTGAACCTGATGCTGACAATGGTGTTGGGCGGGCTTTGGCATGGTGCATCCTGGAACTTTGTGTTTTGGGGAACTATGCATGGGATTGGTCTGGCATTCGATAAAATCTGGCTTTCCTTCAAAATATCCCAAAGCAAAGTAATGAAAGTGCTGGGAACGATTGTTACTTTCCACTTTGTAAGCTTTTGCTGGATCTTCTTCCGTTCCCGCAGTTTTGCCAATTCCTGGCAGATCCTGGATCGGATTTTCAACCATTTCAAGGCACCGCTCTTCTGGCAATGGATAGAAGGGTACCGCAATGTGGGGATCCTGATCCTCCTGGGATTTATCTTCCATTGGTTGCCAGCCAGGTTCAGCCTGGGCTTTGAATCTGTACTGAAAAAGATACCGCTTCCCCTGCAAGCCACTCTGCTTGCCCTGGTAATCTGGATTTTGTTCCAGGCACGAGCTTCAGATATCCAGCCCTTTATCTATTTTCAATTCTGATCAGAAAGACCACTGAATAATGGGTTGTAGGGCGAAGCCCTACTCCTTTTAGGGTGGTGGGCGGGAATAGATTCAAAAAAGCCTCACAACCAGCATATTTGGAAGTCTGTATTTCGATAAATCAGGATGTGCAACGGTCTTTCAGAAGAAAATCCTTACAAAGAGCCTTTCTCCCGGAGTGATATATTTCAGGGCTTCCTGCTGGTCCTCCAGTTGGATCTCGATTTTATTGTAGGTGTTAACTGTCTCAAATGTGCTGCTGAGGGATTGGATCTTTTCCATAATGGGTGAGATTGCTGATACCTCGCCCCATATTTTTTTTCTGCTGCCGGTCTGGATCAGTACCTTGTTTCCAATGGTTATCCTGTGCCGGTTTTCCGAGGAGCCGTAAGCTACTACCCAGACATTGCTCAGATCTGCAAGTTCGGCAACGACATCGCCTTTATCCACCCGTTCACCGGTGTTGTAGTTTATATCTGTCACTATTCCGGAGATCGGGGCAAAGATCTGTAGCCTCTGCACCTCAGCCTGTAGTTCGGAGATTTCAGCCTCCACCTTGTTTATATCCACCACGTGTTTGGAAGCCAGAACGTCTGTGCTCTTGGTGAGGATCTGTTTTCGGGAATTGATCAGATTGATCAGGTTTTGGCTGGACGAAATCACTTCCCGGGCGATCAGCGAATCAGCCTGGAGTTCACTGTATTTCTCCTTGTAATCCCAATATTCTTTTGAGGCCTTTTCGAAGTCCGAGTTGTTCATCAATCCGCTGTCATACATGCGTTTGCTGGCCTCGAATCTCTTTAGAACAGTGGAGTGCCTGCCTTCCAAATCCTTTAGCTGAGCATTTATTCTGTGCAGATCAGATTTGGATTCCTCCATATTGATCCGATATTCGAGGAGATCTGCGTCCAATTCATGAAGTTGGTTGGTGAGTAAATCCCCGGTTTTTGCTGAGGTAATCAGCTCTTCATATTTGCTTTTTTCTTTCTTTAAGTTTTCCAGGATTCCGGGCAGTTTGTTGTTATCGATCTCTGCGATCAGATCTCCGGCTTTGACGCTTTGCATCGAAGATACATAATATCTCTTGAGCAGGCCGTCCACCTCGGAACTGAGGACTACCTTATCTGTATGTATTACAGCTGGAAGCACAACGGTGTGAGCTTCAATAAAGTAGGAAACGGCCACGGAAATCGCCATCACAATTACAGAAAGTATCAGAACAAACTGGATTTTCTTCTTTTTCATTTCAGATCCTGACCAAGGGTATTGATGAGGAATACCTCTTTGTATAGCTTCATTTTTGCAATAGTTAGCTTTAGCTCTGCCTCTGCAGCTTTCAGGGAAAGCTGCCTTAGCTTTGTTTCCTGATTACCGCTCTTCAGGTCGGTTTCCGTTTCCAGCCTTTCCAGGCTTTGGCTAAGCTCTTTGTTGTATAGCTGCAGAAGACGGGTTTTGCGGCTTAAGGTCTCAATTGCCCGGTAGTAGGAATGGATGCGGTTCATGGAAAGTTTCTGCCAGGCATAGAGTAAATCGCCTGCCTGGTAATCAAGCTCCCGTTCATAGGCTTTGAGCAGGGAGCGTTTGCCTTTGGCAGCAGAGTATAGATCAAAGGGCAGGGAAAGCCGGATTTCTCCCTCAGGGAAAGCCTCGTCCTGATTGCGGTCTGAAGTCTTAGATATTCCGGATTTCTCGATATCCCAATCCTGTCTGGTTTCCCGCCAGTTATATGATAGTGTGAGATCAAGCTCCGGCATAAAGTAGTGCAGATAACTTGCCTTGATCTTTTTCGAGAGTTTTCCACTCTCCTTGTTCAGAGCGTCTCTTTCCCTTTCGATCTGTTGGCAGAAAGCAAGAGTATCCGGAGGCGGGGCTTCTGAGATGTATTTCAGCATGGCTTCAGTGAAGGGTAACAGCATATCCGGATACTTGCGATTATAGATCAGGGCAAGTTTCTGATATTCATTGAGGCTTTGTTCCTTATCGTCGATCAGTTCCAGGTTTTCGATCAGCAGATCCGTATCGATCAGGTTTTTTGCGTCCAGTTCCTCCAATATCTCCTGCTGCTGATACATGGCATCCAGCCTGGATTGCAGAAGCTTTGCCATGCTCTCGGCTTCATACCAGAGAATCAGTTCGTCCAGAATGAGGAAAGCGTTTTCTGTATAAGCAATTTTAAGTTCTTGTTTATAGCGCAGCAGGGCCAGTTTGGTTTCGATGGCATCACTCACATGGTCGTAATCTTTGGGGAAGAGGTTTTTATCCAGTTCAATGCGCCAGCGTTTGTCCCTTTCAAGCACCCTGGAGTGTTCGGTATCATCCTCTATTTCATCCCGGGAGAAGCGGTTCTCGTATTGTTTATAGATAAAATTTATATCAAACCAGGTGAGCGATCTTTCGATCAGGGAGACTGCTTTCTTGCTTTCATAGCGGCTGAGCGCTTTTTGGTATTCGGTATTGGTCTTCAGGAGTGAATCCATCAGGCTGCTGAGTTCGGTGCTTTGAGCTCCAAGACCTCCGAGGACAAGTAAAAACAGAATGCTCAGCCTAATCTTCAAAGTATTTGTCCAATTCAGCAAGTTCTTCATCATTGTTTGCTTTCCTGCGCTTGCGGCTATGCTCGTTGATCAGATAGATCAGGGTCAGCACAAAACACATGAAAACGGTACCGAGAATGGCGGCTGAGTATTGGCTCAGCCCGCAGGACATTCCGATTATGATGGCAAAGAATACTTTTATTGTATTGGAAGGGTCCCGCACCTCAGTCCGGAAGCGGATCAGGCTCAAGGCACCTGCCAAACCAAAGGCCCTCACCAGGTTATCTGCCACCACGATCCAGATAAAAGCTCCGCCAATGCACAAAAGCAGCAGAGTATATTTGATGTTTTCCATCTCCGCTTTCATTGCTTTGTCTTTCTTCCTGCAGATATAGGTCAGTTTATAAACATAGGCATACAAAAAGCCCAACAGCATGGAAAGGGTAAGGTTTAGCACGATCTGCAGGGGGGATTGGACTACTCCTCCGGAACCGCTATCCTTGATGATCTGATATAGTTCCTGCATGTTATCTCCGCTTGTTCTTTAATCACCCAGTCTCAGGGCAGTTTTTAGTAGTTCACAGGATTCCACAATTCTGGAAGACATCTCTCCCCCTGTGGAACTATCATCGTGATAGAAATAGTATTTACCGCGCTTGGGAAAATAGAGGGAATTGATTCCGGTGGCAAACTTGGAAAAGCGCTGCTGCTTCAATAGCGATAGGGAATTCACCATCTCCCGGTGCCATTTGGGCGTTTTCCCCATGATCTTGGATTCCAATACCAGGGCATCGAGAGTGGCCTCCCTGGGTTTGCCGATCAGACTCTTGTGGGTGATGCCCGTATCGACTGTTACGCGTACCCTTTTGGAACCCTTCTGATAGGCAATCCTCGAATAGGAAGTTTGTAAAACCGGTACTAACTGGTTCATCTTGAGGAGCTTGTAGATAAGGCGATAGGTCTTTTGAGCTCCGATCAGGCTCTGGTTTGCTTCCTTGATCTCGGGCCGCAGATCCTCCCCAGCCACAAAGCTATCAAATAATCCACCTGGGAGGATAAACCGGTTTTTGTGTGATAGAGAATTGGAATTGATCTTCATTTCAACCAAATACTGTGGATCGAAGATACCTTCATATCCATAGCGCCGCATCCGGATTTTGAAGCGGAATTTGCTGCGGGCAAGATATTCATTATAGATCAAAAAATCTTCGGTATCAAAATATGTGGTTTCGATGTTTACCAAGGCAGGTCTGCCCTCGAAATGATAAACTGGAATATGAGCTTGAAGCTCCTGGTTTATCTCCTCGAAATCATGCTCCAGAATAATATATTTCCTTTCTTTTCTCCTGAATGTCAAATCCTTTGAGCTCATTCTTTCACCATTTTCAGTTTACCTCATTTTGTGCAAATCACGCTCCTCGTGTATGCTATGGAACCAGATATATGTATGTTCTGGAAGCAGGGTAACGAATTCCTTTGCCCTTGGATTCTGTCCAGTGTTTTCTTCAAATCGTCCCAAGAATAAAAGCTTCACTATATTCCTACCATTCCCTCCCTCATATCCTGCAAAAAACCTCTACGGGTTCCGGCTTTGCCAAAATGGCTGATCTCACCCCGAATACTCGGGTTGACCAACCAGGCAAATTGAATATACACAGAGCATTGAATAATGGGTTGAAGGGCGAAGCCCTACTCCTTTTGGGGTGGTGGGCGGGAATAGATTTACAAAAATATGCCTCACAACCAAAGACCATTGAATAATGGGTCGTAGGGCGAAGCCCTACTCCTTTAGGGTGGTGGGCGGGAATAGATATACAAAAATATACCTCACAACCAGCATATTCGGAAGTCTGTATTTCGATAATTCGGGATGTGCAACGGTCTTTTACATTGAAGCAACATGAGCTGTTTCCCTCTAATTGATCCAAAGCCGGACTTGACACATAGGCACAGGTTCTGAATATGCCACACATGCAGATCGGGAACAAAACTGCGAGGCGGAAAATGAGAAAGATTATTATCCACGATTTCCGGGAAGACATCCTGGAGCAATCCCTCAAGCATATACAGGACGGTACCATAATGGTGTATCCCACGCGGCAATCAGCCAGGCTTGCGCACCAGAGCTACCATCCCCTTACCGGGCTTTGCCAGGTGGAATTTCTGGCCATAGAGGATCTCAAAACCATGATGCTGGCCCCGGATAAACCCTTGATCCAGGATGAAAAGCGGCTTCTGGCCCTTTATCAGGTTCTCGAACCCGAGGACAAAGCGATCTTTCACCTGGAAGAATATGCCGATCTCATTCCCTGGGGAGGAAATTTCTTTTCCTTTTTTGCTGAACTCTGTGAGGAAGAAGTTGATCTCAAACGCTTGGAGGATCTTGAGGCCGGAGCTGAGTTCTTTGCCCAGGGCTGGCAGATCGAATTCATCCAGAGGGTTCTGGCCATCCGCTTGCGCTACAGGGAGTTTATCGGCGGCCTCGGTTTTGAGGACAGGATTTTTACCCATGGTGCAAAAGCCTTGCATCCTCTTCCCTTATATACGAATTACGTATTTGTGAACCAGTATTATTATACCTCTCTGGAAAAGAGCATGATCTCCTTCCTCGAAGAGCAGGGCAAGGGAATTGTGATTCTCCTGCAGGGTGAAAAGGAGTGGTTTGATACCCAAAATCTTAAAGTTAGGGAACCGGAGCTGACTTCCCTGCTCAAGGATAAGCGATACAGGCTGCGTAAGCTCAGCATCGATCAAAAAGCCTCCCGGGATGCCATGCTGCTTAGCTTTCTGGCCCGATTTCCCGAGGACAAAGCCACCCGGAATCAGGCCGCGGAAGCTCCCTCGGTACTCTTTGACAAACACTTCCTGATAAGCGGTTACCAGGCATGGTTCGAACCCTCAGATCTGGGGCTCACAGACAGGATCGCCATAACCAGATTACCGCTCTACCAGTTTATCCTGGCGCTGGAATCGCAGCTTGAGTCCATAATCGAAGAAAGTCCTGCTGGCAGCACGCCGGTACTCCTCTTGCCCCTTGCCGGGTTGCAGAAGCTCTGTTGCGAAGAGTGGTTCATTTCCTACTTCTTGCCAGGTTCAGATAGTGGGCTCAGGGATAGGATAACCAGGCTCCTGGCCAAACTCACCGAGGAAAACTATCTCTATCTGGATCTGGAGCTTAGGCTCCTGGATATGGTGGAGGATGCCCAACTCTATACACCGCTGAAGGATCTGCTTTCGCGATATTTCGGGCTTTTGAAACGTTGCCGGAATCTGGCTTCCATCTCGGATCTGATCTCGCTCCTCGATGTGGAGGATGGTATCAGGATCAAGGCTTTGGTGCCGGAGGATATATTCCTGGGCACGGAATTTTACCCAATGCTTTACCGCAGGCTGGCTTCCTTTGCCGTGGCCGAAAACCAGGGGATAGTCCGTTCCTGGGATCTGATCTTTCCACCCCAAAAGATCGCCGCAGGCATCATCGGTCTGTGTGCCCAAAACCTGAAAAGCCTTAGTTTTAGCTTCTCTTCCCCGGCTTCCGGTCCACCCCTTTACCAGCTTAGCAATCTTCTGGATAGCAGAAACTTGAACTTAAGGAAGATGGTTTTTTTGCATCTGGTCGAAGGTGAACTTCCCGGCAAAGCGGAAGCGGTCTGGCTTTTGAACGAAACCCAGAAAGGCAGGTTGGGACTCAAAACCTGGGAGGATGTCCGGCGCTGGGAAAGATACTATTTCTTCCGAACGCTGCTTTGTAGCCGTGAAGCCGTGCTCTATACTTACCGGGATGTGGAAAGCGAGATCGAACCCAGTTCCTTCATTAGCGAACTAAGGCTTTATGCAGAGCAGGGTTTGCTTGAGATAGATGAGCTTCTCTCGCCTCCTTTGCCCCTTTCAGCTTTGTATATGGGGCTTTACACCCGGGAGCGGATGAGCGCTGGAGGCAGAGATTCCTGCTTGCCTTCCAGCCTGCAGGATACGAGCCTGTGTAAGGTTCGCAAGGATAGCCCCTGGGAGTTTTTCAGCCTGCCCTGTGATCCGGCAGAGGATTTTGCTAACCAGGGAGAACTGAAGCTCACCTACTATGCTCTCGAGCAGTTTCTCAAAAACCCCTTTGTCTGGTACTTAAGCAGCTATTCCCGGATCCAGGAACTGAGCATCTGTCCCGAAGAAGCGATCTCCAGGAAGTTCTTTGGCGAGCTTCAACACCGGTTCATCTCCAAAGTATTTGCCATCTACCTCGAAGCACATCCGGATAGCCTGGTTCGGGATTCCAAACTGATTAACAGCAAGAGCCTGGAAGAAAAGCTGCTGGAACTGCTGAATGAAGCCAGGATGCAATATAAGATACCCAAAAACCACAATCGTGAGTTCCTGAAGGAAATCATGGCAGAAAACCTGGTGGACTGTGTGAAATGGGTCTTCACGGAGTACCTGCCCTCGCTGGAACCTGGTTTTAGCGGCCAACTGGAGATTCTGCCCGAAAAAGACCTCCTGAGAGACGAAGAAAAACCCTACAAGACCTTGATCCCCCCTCAGGAAAACTCCCTTGGAGTGAAGCTTATGATCCGGGGAAAGGCGGATCTGAGGATCAATTCTCCGCTACACTACTTTATCATCGATTTCAAGACTGGTAAAGGCCACGAAAACCAGCTTATCTTCTATGAATACCTATATTTTCTGCTGCACGATCCAGAGGCTGAGTCCCGACTGGATTCCCGTTTTTGCCAGATCTTTGAGCTGGAAGGAAGCAACCAGGGCATCACCACCAAAAAACGGGAAGCTTTCCTTGCCAAACTGCTTGCTCAACTGGAACTCATCCACAGATTTGGCTTCCTCCTGCCCCGCACTATTGCCAACCGCAACGATAAAATCCGGATCACCCGGGCAGATCTCTTTTCCTATTCCATGCTGGGTTTGGATGCCACTTCTGGACCAGTCGAAACTGAGGAGGAAGCATGACCAATCTCTTTGCCAAGATCATTACTGCCAGTGCCGGAACCGGAAAGACCTACCGGCTCTCTCTCGAATACCTGATCCTGCTCCTGCGCTATTACAAACACCCGGATTTCAGGCTGGATAATATCCTGGTGCTTACGTTCACCAGGAAAGCCACTGCCGAGATCCGGGACCGTATCCTGAGCCATTTGCAGCTTCTCATTACTGATGCCACGGACGATCAAACAAGTAAGGATAAGCTGGCTCTTACCCTGAACTTGAACCGGATCCTGGGGCTTGGATCCAGCTCCCAAACGCTTACAGAAGAGCAATATAACATCCTGATCAGTGCCAGGCAGGATCTGGCCCGCAACAAAGATCTGATGCAGGTGATGACCATCGATTCCTATATCAGTTCCATATTCAGAAACATGGTGCGTCCCGTGCGCAGCATCGAAAGCTTCGAGATCGATCTTTTGGCCGTGCAGAAACGCCTTCCCTTCCTTTTGGCACATCTGATGCAATCCAATCTCAAGGATAGCCTCAAGAGCTTGCTGCGCAGGAAGATCAGCCCCGCTTTGGAGGATTACAATTCCTTTTTTGCCTCGCTGATCTATTCCCGCTGGTTATATAGAATGATTGCCAGCTTCCCACCTGGAAAAGGCACTCAGGCAAGCACTCTGGCAGATTTCGCTTCGCTTCCGGATGCCGAACTTGCAAAAGTTACCGAAATGAAGCGCCAGGAGGTAATCCAATACATAAAACAAATATTGGAACTGATGCGCCTCAGGGCTGAAACTCCGAATAAAACGAGCAAGACCCTTCCGGAACCCAGGGATCTGGTTAAAAAGGCGCTACGTGACTTCCTTGATGGCTGCGGGGAATATTTCGATGAATTTGCCGAACGCCTGCTCAGGGTGATGGATAATCCCCGGCGCAGCAGGGCTTTCTTTAGCATCATCAATAAAGACGTATTTTGGGATAGGAACAAGTTCAGTGCCAAAAGCTATCCCGATCTCTGCCAGGGGCTCGAAGATTTATATGCTGGCCTCCTCCAGGCCCTGGCGGATTATCTGATCTTTGCCTTCCAGATTCCCGAGCAGAGAGAAATCCGGGATATCTGGCAACTCATCCTCGATGAATATGACCGCCTGATCTATCGTTACAAAAATATGACCTACGATGATATAGCCTGGTTCACTTTCGAGGCCCTGTTCAGCGAAAACCCACCCATCTTCAAGGCAGAAAACGAAGCCCTCGCCAACGAGTTCTACCAGTTTCTCTCCCATCGCAGCAGGTTCATCCTGTTAGATGAGTTCCAGGATACCTCGCTGATCCAAATCAACATCCTCAAACCCATAATCGAGGAAGTCCTCTCCGGAGAAGGCACCAAACCCTTCGGCGGCTTCATTGTGGTGGGGGACGAAAAGCAATCCATCTTCGGCTGGCGGGGAGGGGAAAGAGATCTCCTGCTCAAGCTGGAAAAGATCTTTGCCGGCAGAGTGGTCTTCTCCACAGAAACGCTCGCTTCCTCCTGGAGGAGTTCAGTAGGTCTGATGGACTTCATAAACGGTATCTTTGGTGGCGAAGCCCTGCAAAACCTGCTTAGCCAAAGACAGCTTGAATGGCATTACCAGCCGGTAGCAAGCATGAAACTCGATTTATTGACCGAGCTTGAAGTGCGCTCCCAAAATTTCCAGACCCGGGGCAAAATCCAAACTTCCAAGGACTCAGCCTTCGAGAAATTCGTAAACGAAATGGTGCTTCCCCACGTGAACAAGGAAGCAGAAAGCCAGGCCATCCTCTGCCGGAAAACCAAGGAATTGGGCATCATCCAATTGCTCCTCGAGGAAAAGGGCGTGGCCAATATCTTCCAGCCCTCGGCCAGCCTTTTGGATCATGACCTCGTGCATCCTCTCGTTTCCTGGCTAACCTTCGTGGCCTACGGAGATTGGATGGAATTCTTAAAGATTCTGCGCTCGGATTATATCCTCCTCAATGCCAAAACCTTAAAACAAGTTATCCGCCAGATCCGGATCCCTGAACAAAACGCTGCGGATACTCATGAGCTTCCCAAGAGCCCCCCGGATTTCTCGATGCTGCCCCTCGTCCAGGAACTCTATACCAAAGCCAAAAGCGTTGTTGGAATGACCATGACCGAAATACTCAACCAATTCATCGAACCCTGCCTGGCTGATAGAAACCTCAAGGAACGTGACTACCTGAATCTTTCTGCTTTCCTGGAGATCGCCGCAGCCTTCGAACTGGAAAGCGGCAAAACCAGGATTCCTGATTTTCTGAAATATCTGATAGACAACCAGAAACAGGAATTCATGCGGCAACGCTCCCTTAGCTCAACTCCCAATCTTGAGCTGCAGACCATCCACAAGGCAAAGGGGCTTGAATATGACAGAGTCTTCGTTTTCTATGATCTCAGCAGCCGGGATAGCGACAACGACCGCTATCTGCGCAGCTTCATTGAATACCAGGGCCAGACCCTCGAAGCACTCGCCGATTATGCCATTACCCTGAATTACAAACACTTGCTTAAGTCCTCCAGCTTTGCTCATCTTGCCCGCCTCGCCCAGGACAAGGAGGATCTGGAAGAACTCAATATCCTCTACGTTGCCTTCACCCGTGCCAAAACCAAGCTTCATATCTTTTTCTGTTTTGAAAGCTCCAAGGATTGGGAAGCCTATTTTTCCGAGCTCGGACCCGACAAACTCAGCTTCCCCAAGCTCGTATGCCAGAACTGCCTTCAGAACTATGAAAGCCTGAAAGGCCTGCCGGAGTTTTCCCAGACTGGAGGGATTGGGCAGAATGCTGGTCAAACCCAGGCGGAAGCAGGTAAAAACACCGAAGACACCCCCCGGCTCGAACCTGCTGATTGGCGAAAAACCAGAAGCATCCGGCTTGATCCTGAAAGCTCTGCAAGCTCCTGGCAACAATGCGCCTCTGAGGAAAAAGCCCGGCTCAAAGGGCTGCTTGCCCACCACTACCTTTCCTTCCTCAAACACAACGACCCCGAAGAGCGGGAATTTGCATACCGCCAGTGCCTGGCAGCCTATTCCTATATCCTTCCGGAAGCTCAGATCCGAAAGTTTACAGATGACCTGCAAGCCTTGCTACCCCAGGATATTTTTGCACCTCACTGGAACAAAGTGTTCACCGAATTCTCTTTCTGGTATCAGGACAAAGAATATCGCCTCGATCGCCTCATGCTCGATACCCAAAACAAGATCTTCGAAATCATCGATTTTAAGACCGGTGGCATCCATTCCCCCGACCAATTGAATAACTATCTGGAACTGGCTGGAAAGCTGGAGGCTCTAAAGGGATACACGCCCTCTTCCCAAAGCAGATATCTCAAAATTGAGATCTGATACAACCTTGATTGACATAATCAAATGGGTATGGATTATATCTTAAGACCATTTTATAATGGGTTATAGGGCGAAGCCCTTCTCCTTCTGGGGTGGTGGGCGGGAATAGATATCCAGAAAAACCTCACAACCAGCATGTTTGGAAGTCCGTATTTCGATAAATCGGGATGTACAACGGTATTTGAGAATGGTGAACGGTGAATGGTTAGTGGTTTGGAATACCTTAGCCCAACGGGCGGCATATCATAGGCAGGGCGTGGAGCGAAGCGGAACCCCTGTAACCAGCACCCACACCCAACGTAAAAGCCCCGCCAGGGGCGACATCCAGCCCAACGGGCGGCATATCATAGGCAGGGCGTGGAGTGAAGCGTAACCCCTGTACAGGCGCAACCCCACAACCACCACCCAAGCCCCGTCAGGGGCGACATCACTCCTGCTGCATACCAAACACCTTGTCCGGATCCCAATGCCTTTTAACCTCATCTCACTTTGTGGCGACGAGGACGTCACCACCCCTATTTGGACTGTCGAGCTCCGGTCGACAGAGGTGACGGAGTTGCCTGTTCAAAAAGCCCTACTCCTATTAGGGTGGTGGGCGGGTAAGATTTCCCAAAATATGCCTCACAACCAGCATATTTGGAAGTCTGAATTTCGATAAATCGGGATGTGCAACGGTATTTCGATGGAGCGTCTCACAATATTATGTCGCCGCCTACGGGGCTCTCTGTGAGGATTTTGGGTTCGTTATACAGGGGTTCCGCTTCGCTTCACGCCCTGCCTATGATATTGCGCCCGCAAGGGGCTTGATTGGTGGTTGTGAAGTGCCCATACACAGGGGTTCCGCTGCGCTGCACACCCTGCCTAATGATATTACGCCCGCAAGGGGCTCTGTGTTGACGAGGACGTCCCCACCCCTATTGGGCCGTACTGCTTTACAAAAATATGCCTCACAACCAGCATATTTGGATGTCTGTATTCAGATGAATCGGGATGTGCAACGGCCTTTATTGGATAACGCCAGTTTTCACAGGATCAGGCATAAAAATTGCATGAGAGCTGTGCAATACAGAGTTAATATTGAAATGACATAATTCAACTGGGTGTGGGGCAGCGCTCCACTCATTTATGGGTGGTGGGTAGGCTTGAATTATGTCATGACAAAGGAAATCTGAAATAAAAAAAGGAGCCCATGCACTCGCGGAGGAGGTCTGCCCTCCCGGGAGTGTTCAAGGATATTTTGTTTATGACATCAAGATTATACATCTGCGTGATCCTGTTGCTGATGGCCTCTGCCCTCATCGCAGCACCGCTCAAAAACACTCCTGTCAACCTTACTCAACCGGATGGAACCCAGCTCAATATTTTCGCCTCCGGGGATGAATTTCACAATTGGCTGCACGATGCGGAAGGTTATACCATCATCCGTGATGACAAGAGCGGATATTACACGTATGCAGTTCAGGCAGAAGATAGAATTGAACCCGGTACTCTAATTGCAGGCAGAGACCTTCCCCACTCCCGCAATCTCGTACCGGGTATCAATATCCGGGGCGAAGCCCTGAAGGCCAAATATGAAAGCCACGACCCCAGCCTTCGGGATTACAGCAACGGCCGCTCCCCTCACACAGGTCAGTTCAATAACCTTGTGATCTTTATCAAATTCACTGGAGATCCGGATTTTTCGTCGCCCATCAGCTACTATGACAATATGTTCAATGCCCCGGGCCTAAGCGACAACTCCATGAAAAACTATTTCTGGCACGCCTCCTACCAGCAGCTTATTGTGGATTCATTCTTTTATCCTGCTCCGGATGGCACTGTGATTATGACCTATGTCGATCCTCAACCCCGTAACTATTACCGTCCCATATCCGCTTCCAATCCCATCGGATATAATCCTGACGACGATTGGGAAAGAACCATACGGGAGCACACCATGCTGATGAATTGCGTCAATGCCGTTGGTACGGCCATCCCTGCTGATCTGGATATCGATGGTGATGATGATGGCAATGTGGATAACGTCTGTTTTATCGTTCAGGGTCAGCCGGATGGCTGGGCTGAATTGCTTTGGCCCCACCGCTGGGTTTTATATTATACTGAGGCCTATATTCATGGTGCCCGGGTCTGGGATTTTAACCTGCAATTGGAATCCTCTCTTTTTTCCTCTGGTGCCAGCGTCCTGGCCCATGAAATGTTCCATTCCCTGGGAGCACCGGATCTCTATCGTTATGAAGATAACACCATCACGCCCATTGGTGCCTGGGATCTGATGGCCGGCAACAGCAATCCTCCACAGCACATGAGCGTCTGGATGAAATACCGCTATGGACAGTGGATTCAGGAAGTTCCCAGCATCACTACTTCCGGCAGCTATAGCCTCTCGCCGGTGGCTTCAAGCTCTACGAACAACATCTACCGGGTGCCTTCCTGGCGCAGCACGGAAGCTTACATCCTCGAGTACCGCAAGGGCTCCGGGTTATACGACCACAATCTTCCCGGGTCCGGCCTCCTCGTCTATCGCCTGGATACCCGTGAGGAAGGTAACGCCAGCGGCCCTCCCGATGAGCTTTATCTATACCGTCCCTATGGCACGGATACTACCACCAACGGCATCATCAGCCTGGCACATTTCTCCGCCAATCAGGGGCGCACCATGATAAATGAAACCACAAGCCCCAATGGCTTTCTCGGCAATAATGCCTCAGGTGGCCTGAATCTTTATAACATCGGCTTAATCGGTGATACCATCACCTTCGATATCAAAATCTCGGATATCCAACTCACCTATCCTACAGGTGGTGAAACCTGGTTTACCGGTGCAAACAAAACCATTACCTGGAAGGCAAAATCCTCCAGCGGAAACGTCAAGATCGAATACAGCACCGATAACCAGCAAAACTGGATGGTTCTGGTGGCATCCACTGCCAATGATGGCAGTCACACCTGGAACAACATTCCTTTTCTGGATTCCAGCCAATGCTTTATCCGCCTCACCCTGCTCAGCAACAACCATAGTGACACAAACACCTGGCCCTTCATTATCATCAGCGAAGTCAATCCACCCGAGCTGGTCTATCCTGCCCACCAGGCAATTAACCTTCCCACCAATCCGGTACTAAGATGGAATAGGGCTTTTGGCGCTACTGCTTACCAGGTCCAGCTCTCAGATGATCCTTTATTTGAAAGCTTCCTGGTGAATTCGCTCGACCATCCCGATACCAGCTTTGCCTGCCCCAATCTTATGCCCTTCACCCAATATTTCTGGAGGGTGGCTTCCATCTCCGATATCGGCTATAGCATGTTTACCGGGGATTACAGCTTCACTACGGGTCAGATCAGCGTCCTGCCCTCAGTGCCGTCTTTGCTTTTGCCCAATAACAACGCCACCAACGTGGCCCAGAACCCTCTGCTGAAATGGAACGCCTCATCCCTGGCAGAAAGCTATGAGGTACAGATTGCCACAGACAGCTATTTTAATACCGGCCACATAACTTATCAGGATCTTACTGCCACGGAGTTCAGGGTTCCCATCCTAAGTCCCAACACCACTCATTTCTGGAGAGTACGGGCGATCAACCCCGCCGGATATGGAAATTTCTCCACCATCCGCAGGTTCACCACCGGAAATTTTGTGTCCAATGACGATGAGCAAAATCCCGCCCTTCAAAACCGGCTCAACCAGAATTATCCCAATCCTTTCAACCCCAGCACCACCATCAGTTTCGAGCTTAAGAACCCCTCCATTCCTCTGTCTCTCAGGATTTTCAACACCAGAGGCCAATTGGTGAAAACCCTCTTCAGTGGCATTCCTCAAAGAAGTACGCTTGCCCTCACTTGGGATGGAACAGATGAAAAGGGCACATCCCAGGCCAGCGGAATCTACTATTACCGCCTGGAAAGTGCCGAATTCTCCTGCAACCGTAAAATGCTGCTGATGAAATGATCCAAGCCTAATCCACCACCCATAAATGAGTGGAGCGTTGCCCCAACTCCCGCCATTCCCGACCCCGATCGGGGATGGAACTTCTTCATACCTTGCTTGACACTGTCAAGCAGAGAGGGATGGACGGGAGAGCCCAGCTGGCGACAGATCATAGGCAGGGTGCGAGGCGAAGCCAGAGCCCCTGTAAACGGAAGTAGAAAAAAAGAATTAGCCCTTTGTGGCGACGAGGACGTCACCACCCCATTTTGGGCTGTCGACCTCCCGGTCGACAGAAGCAGCGGATCTGCCTGTTCAGAAAGCAAATATCCCTTTGTGGCGACGAGGACGTCCACACCCCAATTTGGGCTGTCGAGCTCCGGTCGACAGAGGCAACGGAGTCGCTTGTTCGGAACGCATATATCCTTTGTGTTGACGAGACGTTCCCACCCCTAATGGGCGTACTGCTTTACAAAAATATGCCCCACAATCAGCATATTTGGAAGTCTGTATTTCGATAAATCGGGATGTGCAACGGTATTTGAGAACGGTGAATGGTTAGTGGTTTGGAATACCTTAGCCCAACGGGCGGCATATCATAGGCAGGGCGTGGAGCGAAGCGTAACCCCTGTACAGGCGCAACCCCACAACCACCACCCAAGCCCCGTCAGGGGCGACATCACTCCTGCTGCATACCAAACACCTTGTCCAGATCCCAATGCCTTTTCAACCTCGTCTCAAGAGGGCGGGAATAGATTTACAAAAAAAGCCTCACAACCAGCATATTTGGAAGTCTGTATTTCGATAAATCGGGATGTGTAACGATCTTTCGATGGAGCGTCTCACAATATTATGTCGCCGCCTACGGGGCTCTCTGTGAGGTTTTTGGGTTCCTTATACAGGGGTTCCGCTGCGCTGCACACCCTGCCTATGATATTGCGCCCGCAAGGGGCTTGATTGGTGGTTGTGAGGTGGCCATACACAGGGATTCCGCTGCGCTGCACACCCTGCCTATGATATTGCGCCCGCAAGGGGCTCTGTGTTGACGAGACGTCCACACCCCAATTTGGGCTATCGAGCTCCGGTCGACAGAGGCAACGGAGTCGCTTGTTCGGAACGCATATATCCTTTGTGTTGACGAGACGTTCCCACCCCTAATGGGCATACTGCTTTACAAAAATATGCCCCACAACCAGCATATTTGGAAGTCTGTATTTCGATAAATCGGGATGGGCAACGGTATTTGAGAACGATGAATGGTTAGTGGTTTGGAATACCTTAGCCCAACGGGCGGCATATCATAGGCAGGGCGTGGAGCGAAGCGGAACCCCTGTACAGGCGCAACCCCACAACCACCACCCAAGCCCCGTCAGGGGCGACATCACTCCTGCTGCATGCCAAACACCTTGTCCGGATCCCAATGCCTATTCAACCTCGTCTCAAGAGGGCGGGATTAGATTTACAAAAACAAGCCTCACAACCAGCATATATGGAAGTCTGTATTTCGATAAATCGGGATGTGTAAAGGTCTTCCTTAATCAAGCGTCATTACCGTCATTCCCGACCCGGATCGGGAATCCAGGACAAAGCACCCTTGCTTGACAGCGTTAATCACTTCTTAATCTAGCCTTAATCAAGCGTTAATTATTAACGCTTGATTAAGGCTAGATTAAGAAGTGATTAACGCTGTCAAGCAGGGAGGGACGGGAAAGCCCGGTGGGCGACAGATCATAGGCAGGGTGCGAGGCGAAGCCAGAGCCCCTGTAAACGGAAGTAGAAAAAAAGAATTTGCCTTTTGTGGCGAGGAGGACGTCACCACCCCAATTAGGGCTGTCGACCTCCCGGTCGACAGAGGCAGCTGTTTACCTGTTCGGAAAGCATATAGCCTTTGTGGTGACGAGGACGTCCCCACCCCAATTGGAGTATGTGGCGACGAGGACGTCCCCACCCCAATTTGGGCTGTCGAGCTCCCGGTCGACAGAGGCAGCGGATCTGCCTGTTCGGAAGGCATACAGCCTTTTGTGGCGACGGGGACGTCCCCACCCCAATTGGAGTATGTGGCGACGGGGACGTCCCCACCCCTATTTGGTCTTCTCATTCAAGCCCATGCGGGACCGAATGCAAACAAATAGGGAGCCACCTTTATGAGGTGACTCCCGGATATATAAGTGGCAGAGCCAGAATTGTAACTATTGGATGGCGATTACCCGGTAGAACTTCTTTGAGGAAGCGGCAGCCGTCCAGTTCAGGTTTGTGGTGGTGTCAGCGGTGCTGAAAGTTCCCTCGGGATCATCGGCATGTTCGATCCTGTAGGACGTGGCACCAGTTACGGCATCCCAGGAGATCTGGACCTGGCCGTTCTGGTTAATGATCTGCAGGTTCTGGGGAGAGGCCAGAGGCTCGCCACCAGTGGGTGAGGCAAAGATCTTGATATTGTCGATCCGGTTGTTTCCAGAGACCGTGGTGGCACCAAGGAAGACAATCCTGATCTTGAAATCCGGATTGTTATTTGCACCGCCAAGGCTGGAAAAATCGATGGATTTCACGCCAGAGACCAGCCAATCGGAGGGCAGATCGGTGATGGTGGTAAAGAGAGTGAAATCCGTACCACCCAAGCTGTAATAGATCTCATGGGAGTTAAATCCCGTGGAAGTTCTTCGGGCAGCATAGGTGAGGATGAGATCTTGCAGGCCGGTAGTGGGCAGAGCAAGCTCCATCCAAT
This sequence comes from Candidatus Cloacimonadota bacterium, assembly GCA_028683635.1. GTDB lineage: Bacteria > Cloacimonadota > Cloacimonadia > Cloacimonadales > Cloacimonadaceae > JAQUHL01. The sequence continues at coordinate 1,597 of JAQUHL010000001.1, read as the reverse complement.
TGCCGTTGTTTTCCAATTCGAGATCTCCACCCTGGGGAACGAAGCTGCCTCCACTTACTTCTCCCGCTTCACCATTTAAGGTGGTCCCGCCAAAGCTGACTGCTTTGGTGAGGTTGTAGGTGATGTTTCCTTGCCCGATGGAAGCGGGAACAGGTTGTGTCCAGTTCACTCCGGTACCGGGGACATTGCTATTGAAGTTCCAGTAATAAGCCAGGGTGCCACCGGCAGTAGTGCTGGCATAAATGGTATTGGAATTGAGGCTGAGTTCGCCATTCGAGCCCAGAGCCCGGATTCTGTAATAATAGGTTGTGGAGGGATCGAGAGCGCTAATATCCAGGCTGGTGGCACTCACGACCTTGTTTTTGTAGCCATTGACGAATCCTGCGAAGATCGGGGAAGTGGAGAGATCAAAGCGATAGGAAGAAGCAGCAGCGACGGCATTCCAATTGGCCGTAAAACCGTGGTCTCCCAGGTTGGATGGAATGGTAGCCACCGGAGTATCGATGGCGATATCACCCCAGATATCGTTTACCCATTCCGGGTGATCCACAAAGGGGTTGCGATTTCCCTGGAAGGCGTAAACACCTGTGTTTCTGGCAGTTTCATAGTCATCAACGGGATCGAGCTGGTGCCAGACAAGCATGATGGGCAAGAGGTTTACATCGAACCTGGTGAAGTTCTGATCGTCGTCGTAATACCTCATTCCCATATAGAGAATAGCACGGGCAGCATCACCTTTGAATTCATCGGCAACGTCGAAAGCATTGTCTGCTCCGGAATTGGTTCCACCATAGGAGAAGTAATCTCCGCTTCCCCAGGTGGAACTGATGTTGGTCACATAGTCATAAGGGTAATTGCTGCGGGCTGAATTGGCAGCCTGGTTAGCAGGGAAGAGGGCGTGCAGATCGGTTTCCATGAGGCTGCTTTCAGCGTGGCCGGAGAACCATTCCTGGGGATAGCTGTGCTCAGCGCTCAGCCCGGCAGGCGTGGATTGTTCACCGGCAGGGTGATCATAGACCGCACCGGTATAGACGCAGCTTACGGTGTTATTGACGTTATCCAAAGATGCATAGATATGATAGCGGGTGTTGTCCCAGCTATTGTTGATCTGTCCCGTGGAGGTGATGGTTTTGAGCCCGGCTCTCAGAGCGCTTCCGCTAAGGCCAGTAACATCTGCATAGTATTCATCACCACCCTGGCCATCCCATTCTCCTATCAGGCTTTCCATCAGATTATTATCCAGGGAGCGGACTTCAATCCTGCGGATCACGGTTCCGCTTTCCACCTTCAGTGAAAAGGCACCAGTATTCAGATCCGTCGAAGTGGCTGTGATGAGAGTTCCGCCAGTTTCCTGGTCATATCCGAGCACCACGTATTTATTGGTAAGGACGTAGCGTCTGGGATTGATGGGGACGACCATATTGATGTTGAAAGGATCTGCAATAGCCGTGGCAGCGGGCAGGGCAAGGGCTTGGAAATTACTGTCATAAGCTGGACCCTGACGGTCGCGATAGGAGGCGGCAGGATTGATATTGCTGCCACGTTCGAAGATGATCCACCAAGTGGCGGAAGTGCTGGGGGTGCCGAGGGGTTGCGG
>JAQUHL010000133.1 GCA_028683635.1 Candidatus Cloacimonadota bacterium | reverse complement strand
AAAGCTCCGAGATATTGGATCGTATCTGCCAGAACAGCCGGTTCAAGCGAAACCAGATATATGAGCTGATTCTGAAGCTGAAGAAGGAAGCCAAACCATGACACCCTATCTGCTCTTCGATTTTGATGGCACAATAGCGGATTCCTTTGGGATTGGACTCCAGCTTTTCAATTCTCTGGCCCCAAAGTTCCACCTTAATCCCATAGACAAAAGTCAGGAAACCCTGCTCCGCAATATGCCCACCCACAAAGCCATCCGACATTTGAAAATCCCTTTTTACCGAATTCCCGCCCTGATCCCAGTTTTCCTAAAGGAATACAGAAACCTGATCCATCGTCTCAAACCCTTTCCCCAGATACACGATACGCTCGAAGAACTCAGAAAACTGGGAATCGGCATGGCTCTTTTGACCTCAAATGCCAGAGAAAACGTCCAGGAATTTCTGCAAAATCATGATCTGGATTACTTTGACTGGGTGGAAAGCAGCAAGGGGTTGTTTACCAAGCAGCACACCATTACCCATCAGATCAAAAAACATAAGCTGCATGAACACGATGTGATCTACATTGGTGATGAAACCAGGGATATCTTCGCCTCTCACAAATGCAGAATCAAAATCATTTCCGTGACCTGGGGACTTCACACCCAAAACCTGCTTGAGAGCTACAATCCAGATTTCATGGCAGATACACCCTTGCAGATTCTGTCCATTGTAAAGAATCTTCTTCCCTAAGCCGTATACACTCACACGCGCCTCTTATATCGTGTTTAGTTTGAAATGACATAATCCATGCCCAGCCCACCACCCAATATTGTATGGGGCTCCGCCCCATGCCCCGTTTGATTATGTCATTTCAAAGTGGAAACTGTATTATAAATCCAAAACAAGAAAAGACTGTTGCACATCCCGATTTATCGAAATACAGACTTCCAAATATGCTGGTTATGAGGCTTATTTTTGAAAATCTATTCCCACCCACCACCCTACAAGGAGTAGGGCTTCGTCCTAAAACCCATTAATCAATGGTCTTTGGGAACTGAAAAGAGAGAACAGGGGAGTTTATCAAAGTGGAGTTAGGGCTAAAAGAATTTGGACTATCTCAGATCGATGAGTTCGTAGATTTTGACTGCTTTGTTTTTGCCTTTTACTTTGACTTCGTCTATATAGCGTACTTCGGCTTGGTCGCCGAGTTTTTCGAGGGTAAACTCGCTGATGATGATTTTCTTCTTAGTGGGGTATTCTTTGTTGATAGCTTCCAACCGTGCTCCGAGGTTGATGGTATCGCCGATGGCTGTGTAATCGAAGATTTGTTCGGACCCGAGATTTCCCACTACGGCGGTGCCTGTATTGACTCCAATCCCTATTTCGAAGCTTTCTCTGCCTTCAGCGCTCCATTTTTCTTGCAGCTTGTTCAGAGATTCCCTCATTTCCAGGGCTGTTTTACAAGCCAGTTGGGCATGGTTATCCATTGGAACCGGAGTGCCAAACAGAGCCATAACCTCATCTCCCACGAATTTATCCAGGATACCATGATTGCGCAGGATGATATTGACCATCTCTGTGAGGTACTCCTTGAGGATGAGGACGGTATCTTCAGGACTGTGGTTCTCCGAATAGGTGGTGAAGGATCTGATATCCGAAAAAAGAACCGTGATTTCCTGGAGTGAACCGCCATATTTCAGGCTTTGGGGATTGTTGAGAAGCTGGTTCACCAGTTCGGGTGCCATGTATTGCTGGAAGGTGTGACGAATGAAGCGCTTCTCTTTCTGAGTTTGCAGATAATGGCTCACCAGGCAGATGCTATAGACAATGATGATGCTGGCGATGCCCTGCACGATTGGAATCATCAGATAGGCACGGGAAAAAAGCTGATAGGCGACCAGATAAATGGCAGCGCAGATAAGGATGAGTACTGCAGCACCAATTTGGGGTTTCAGGCTTTTGAAGGCATACCATAGCAGGATAAGAACAATCCAGAGCAAGATGAGGTAGAAGAGATAATTGATTGCGTCCAGATAGTCGCCCATCCTGACCATTTCGATGAAATTGGCATGGATCTCGACCCCGGCGGTGTATCTGGTATCGAAGGGTGTGAAGAACAGGTCGTGCAAGGATTCCAGGCTGGCACCCACCAGCACGATTTTGTCCTTGAACACACCTGCATCGAGGAGGTCGTAATACTCGCCAAGCTCCGCTCCCTCCATTCCGGGGAGCACAGTTTCCAGATCATCCAAAACCTGTGAGTAAGGGATGTGCCTGAAAGTATTGGCAGGACCATAATAGTTTATCAAAGCCCTGTTTTTCTGGTAAAGTGGGATTTTGTAAGGGCCGATTTCGAATTGCTTTTCTTTGTGAACGATTGTTTTCTGGTATTCATCCTTGGCGTCCAAACCGTTAAGCAGAGCGCTTACGCCAAGGGAATAGTATGGGGTCTCATCATAGTTTTCATACAAGGTATAGCGGCGGATGAAATTATCCCGGTCGAGGGATTTATTGGCAATTCCCCAAGGGATTTTCAGATTCTCGATCACGGTTGTGGGCGGTTTCTTTTGGGTGATGCCACTATCTTTGAAATAGTTGATTTCTCCAGCGAAGATAACGTTTCCATATTTGGCGGCTGTTTCGGCAAGCAGGCTATCCGCCTGGGGATCTCCGGATTCGTCTATGAAAAGGACATCGAAGACAATCAGCCTGGCACCGGCCTGGTTCAGGTTTTCGATCAGTTTGGCATGGTACTCACGGGGATAAGGATAGACTTGGAAAGCATTTTCACTTTCCTTATTGATGGCGACAATGACCACCTCTCCGGATACGTTCTTTGGTCCTCTGAGCCTGAACAGTGAATCCTGGGCTTTGTGCTCCAGATTACTGAAGAAGCTGAAGCGGAAAAAGCCAAAAACCACGACCAGGACGATAAAAGGAGAAAGAACCAGCCGGAGAGTTTTCATATTAGCTTTATAGTGGTTTAGAAAGCTATTGCAGGTGCCTGTTCAGCCTGTGGGGCTGCTTTGAAGAATTCAAAAGTGGGAATATTGAACATCCGTGCGAGCAGATTGTTCGGGAAGGTCACGATCAGTTTGTTAAAAGCCCCAACGGTATCATTATAGCGCATTCTTTCGGTTTTTACCCGGTTTTCGATGCCCTCATACTGGTCTTGAAGCTGGAGGAAATTCTGGTTAGATTTGAGCTCTGGATAGCGTTCGACTACTACCATCAATCTCTGCAAAGCGGAGCTAAGCTGATCCTGCATGGCCTGGAACTGAGCAAAAGCCTGCGGATTGGTGATAGTTTCCGGAGAAACCTCGATCTTACCTCCCATCTTGGAACGGGCTTCGGTAACGGCTACCAAAGTTTCCTGCTCGAAATCACGAGCTCCTTTGACGATATTCACGAGATTGGGAACCATGTCAAAACGCTGTTGATAGACGTTTTCCACCTGACTCCAGGCAGTTTTCACGGTTTGCTGTTCTGTTACAAAGCGGTTGTATCTCTTGATGCCCCACATTATGGGCAGAGCAATGATCAGGATCACTATGATCAGGATAATCAATCCTTTCTTCATGTTTCATTCTCCAATATGGTATGATTTTGTGGTTCCACTCAGGTGGAACACAGGTTTATGTAAAGGTTTTTTTTAACGAATGGATAGAGTGCCTTGCGGGCAGCTCAGAATGAAAGCCAAGCTCTCGGGAGTGCTGTTCTGCCTCCAAAGCAGATTTAGATCGCTCCTCAACAGGCTGGTATCTGATGCAGCTTCCAGGATCAGTGGATGCTTAAAATGCCTGGGCAAAACAAGTTCAATATCCCCACGCTCGCTATGCAGGCTTAAACCAAAGAGGTGCTTCACCGCCAAAGAATCGAGGCTGATATCCCCCTCTTTGATACTGGCTTCGAGAAAGAAGGAGCTATTGGCACTCAGGAATAACTTGTTCTGAGAAACCAGTTCGGTAAAAAACCCCTTTCTATTCTGGCTGAATGAGTTATGGATTTTGCTATCTGCGGCTTCCGCCCTATGCCGGGTTTTCAGCTTGCTGCCCGGGAATCCGTGGCCGTTGTGAGTAGTCTTGAGGATGGCAGGCTGCGTGCCGGCTGTAACGACAAGATCCCCACTCTCGAGATTCAGCTTTAGTGGAGTAACCATGCCAATGGGGGCACGATAGGTGATGGGAAAATCCTTTTCTGAGCGGTAGGGTGTGGCAAGCAGCACTCCGATGATGAGCAGCACCGCGATCAGGGAAAAAATAAGCTTCTGCCAGAGTTTTAGCTTTGGTTTATCTGCAGTACGGGATTGGTAATAGGGGCTCATTTGCATTCCCAAAGCCCGATGGATGAGAAAGGAGCTGAGATAGATCAAAGCCCCCGCCCATAACACATCCGAGGCAAAGTGACCGCCCTGTGCCATTCTGGCGATCCCTATCCAGGTTCCATAAAAAAGCCCCAGGATCAGAAATAGGTGAGCATAAAGCAGTTTTCGGCGATCATTCTTCCCGCGGAGGAGGAAGTACAGAGCAAAAAAATAGAAACCCATGGTTGCATGCCCGCAGGGAAATGATTTGCCAGAGCTTTCCTTATCTATTGTGAGAGGCTTTTCGTACTCATATTTTCCGCCAAATTCTATCAATTCCCTTGGGCGTGGCCTCCCCCAGTTTTCTTTGAGAATGCTGTTTACCAGAAGACCCGGACCCAGTAGCATGCAAAGCGTTAAATACAATCCCATCTTCCTGTATTTCAGAAATCTTTGCCGGGAATAACTGAGGGCAAAGAGCAAAAGAGATGCCACAGCAATCAGCAGAGCCGGGATATTTCCATAATGATAGACCAGCTTGAAGATGGCCAGCTCTCCCAAGTGCCAGGCCTGGCGGGAATCGAAGAAAGACCTTTGCAGTGCGAGATCCAGATCTGTAAGCTGAAAGAGGGTTGTGCCAAAGGTCAGTAGCAGCAACGGCACCCAAACATCCAAAGACAAAAACAAATGACGGTTGTGGACAACCGTCATTTGTATGTTGTTTATATTGTTTGGCTTACTGTTTGGGTTCATTATCCTGAAGGGTTTCAGCTGCTGGTACTTCTTCCTCAGGAATAGTTTCGGGAACAACCGGTTCTTCTACAACGGCAGGAATGACTGCCTGAATTTCTTCCACTGGTTCTTCTGCAGGTTGTTCCGCTTCGAGAGGTGCAGGCTCGACTGTTGGTTCTTCTGCAGGCTGTTCCACTTCGAGAGGTGCAGGTTCGACTGTTGGTTCTTCTGCAGGCTGTTCCACTTCGAGAGGTGCAGGTTCGACTGTTGGTTCTTCTGCAGGTTGTTCCGCTTCGAGGGGTGCAGGCTCGACTGCTGGTTCTTCTGCAGGTTGTTCCGCTTCGAGGGGTACAGGCTCGACTGCCGGTTCTTCTGCAGGTTGTTCCACTTCGAGAGGTGCAAGCTCAACTGCTGGTTCTTCAGCAGTGGGTTCAGGGACTTGCCCATCTGTGCTGAAGGCTTTGTCCAGATCGGCTTTTTCTTGGGCAAGGCGTTCTTCAGTTTCCTGTTTGATCTTTTCTTTGAGTGCCTTCTCCCGGCTTTCTTTTTCTTGCTTTTTCTTGTTCATTTTGACGATGCGTTCCCGCATGAAGTTTTCGTGCAGGGCAATGAATTCTTCCTGCAGGCGTGGCTCGCGTGAGAAGAAGAAAGCTCGCACCGAAAGGATGAGACGGCGGTTTTCCATATCCAGTTCGATCACTTTCAAGGGAACGTCTTCTCCCACAAAGAAGGCATCTTCACTGCGTTCCAATTTGGGAATGGCAAGATGGGAAATAGGCACAAAACCTTCCACTACATCTTCACCAACAGTTACATCAACCAACACACCTTTGGGGATCAGTTTGCTGACTTTGCCGATGACTTCGGTATTGACGGGAAGCTTGCGATCGAGTTCCTGCCAGGGATCGATGTGAAGCTGTTTGACCCCGAGGGCAATCCTGTGCAGGGCACGATCGATGGAAAGCACGATTGCTTCCACTTCCTGGTTTTTGCGGATGACTTCGCGGGGATGATATATCCGTTTTGTCCAGCTAATATCAGAAATATGGATGAGACCATCGATCCCTTCCTCGATTTCCACA
>JAQUHL010000132.1 GCA_028683635.1 Candidatus Cloacimonadota bacterium | reverse complement strand
CCTGGCGGCAAATGCGCCATCCATGAAGTGCATAAAAGGTTTAGTTTTAAAGAAACCTGCTTCCGTGTATTGGGAGGGAAGGTAGTTGGAAGCATCCTGCAATGAGAATTGCTTGTTGGATTTAAGGAACTTGCGGATTTGTTCCTCGTTTTCTGTTGGATTCATAGTACAGGTGGAATAGAGCAGAATCCCCCCTGGTTTCACAAAATTGGCTGCATAATTCATAGCCTTTTCCTGAAGCTTCAATAGCTCTTTCTCATCTTGATGAACCTGCCAACGCAGTTCAGATTTCCTGCCAAAGACTCCCCATCCGGAACAGGGGGCATCGACCAATACCCGGTCGTAAGCTGGAGCAACGGGTCCATATTTGAAGGCATCTTGAACAATCAGCTTGATGTTGCTGAGCTGAAGCCGGTCGGCAGCTTGTTTGAGTTGCTTCATCTTATTGGGAATCTTATCCACAGCAATTACCTCACCGCTGTTACCGAGCGATTCCGCAATATATGTACATTTCCCTCCGGGGGCAGAAAATAGATCCAGCACAGATTCGCCTTCTTTGGGATCAAGGAGTTCCACGATCAGGGCAGCAGAGGTATCCTGCACCGAAAAATAACCTTCAGAGAAAGCTACGTCATTGAGTACTGCCTCACCCTGCTCCGTGGTGAGCATCATTCTACTCGCCTCTGAGGGTAGTGCCACGATATTTCTTTTGGCAAAATACTGGATCAGCTTTTCTGTGCTTGTGGCCGTTTGGTTTACGCGCAGATGCAATTTTGGGACTTCATTGAAGAATAGTGCCATATACTCTGTATCTTCCTCTCCCCACAACTGGATCCACTTATGGATCAGTTCCTCGGGATAGGAATGCTCCAGGGAAATTCGCTTTACAGGGTCTTCAGGATATTCCAGCTTAGGGTTCCTCTGGTAACTGCGTAACACGGCGTTGACAAAATCCGCTATCCCGCCACCCAAAATACTTTTGGCAAGTTCGACGGTTTCATTGAGGGCTGCGTGCTCCGGGATAGAATCCATATGAATCAACTGATACAATCCAATGTATAACAATACCTTGATTTTCAGATCTGTCCCGGCAAACTTCCTGGGATCGGTGTGATGGCTGAGAATATATTCCAGCTTAAGCTTATATTTAATCACGCCTTTGACTAGTGTATAAAACTGGCTCACTCCCTCCCCGCTGGATCTGAGCTTTTTGGCTCTTTGGTGCAACAGGGTATCCGAAAACTCGTGGTCTTTCAGAACCTTAAGGATAGTTGAATAGGCTTCCTGGCGAAAATTCATCATTTCTTCTGGTAAATTCTTCTGATGGTTTCTTTGATAATCTGTTCGGTGGAAAGCTTTAAGGCCTCTTCACTGAGAGTGGAAAGCTCACGACGGATATCCTTGGATGCAAATCCCAGGGAAACCAGGGCGGTTTCCACCTCGAAGAGGTTGTGATCACTCAAGGTAAATGCTTCTGCGGTAGTATTATCCGATAACTGTGGGACCTTATCTCTAAGCTCCACAATCAGGCGTTGGGCAGTCTTCTTTCCCAATCCCGGCACTCTCGATATAATGGCTTCCTCACCTCGCAGCAGGGCTTTCACAAAGGTCTCGATCGTCAAAGTGGAAAGCACTGAAAGAGCGATCCTGGGTCCGATTCCTGATACCGAGATTAGCAGCAAAAAGAGCTCCCGCTCTGCCTTGGTCACGAAACCAAAGAGCTTGGATTCATCCTGAGAGTTATATAGATGAGTATAGAGCAGGCAGTTCTCACCCACTGCCGGCAGAGCTTCAAAAGAGCTGAGTGGAATCCTTAGATCAAAACCAATTCCTGAAGTTTCAATGACCACATTCATCGGATTCTTTTCAAATATTAACCCGCGGACATGATGGATCATGGCGTTCTTCCTATAACTGAGAGCTAAGCTTCAATTTATTGAAATGACAGGTAGCAATGGCAAGCGCGTCTGCAGCATCGTCACTGGGACTGGCATAACGCAATTTATACAAATGGTTGATCATATAGCGGACCTGCTTTTTGGAGGCATTGCCATTTCCGGTAATAGCCTTCTTAACTTCACGGGGAGAATATTCAGTGAGTTCAATGTGTCTTTGTGCGAGGGTGAGGAGAATAACTCCCCTGGCATGTCCCAGGGTAAAAATGCTATGGATATGTTTGTGGAAAAATATGCTTTCCACAACCGCCTGCTCTGGTTTGTATTCATCGAGCACTTTGGAAATCCTTGTATAGAGAATGTCCAGCCTGGTGCTGAGCGGCAGTTTCTCCTCTATCCGGATCACGTCACAGCCTGCTGCAATAACGTTTTTGCCCGTGAATTCCAGCAAGCCATATCCGCAATAGCGGCTCCCAGGATCGATGCCAATGATCAGCACTTTAATCTTGGTTTAGTTTGGAAAGTGTCTCATCTGAAAATTCAAAATTGGCATAAACTTTCTGAACGTCGTCCAGATCCTCAAGCATTTCGATCAGTCTGATGAGTTTTTCTGCCACATCATCAGCCTGAATCGTATTTTTGGGCACTCTGGTAAGCTCAGCATTCTCAATCGGAAAACCCAGAGCTTCCATATTGGCGAGCACGGTGTGGAACTCCGAGGGTGAGGTATAGATCTCAAACATATCATCGCTGAGTTGAACATCCTCTGCCCCTGCTTCGAGGGCCTGCATCATAAATTCATCTTCATCCAACCCGGCAACCGGGATATTGAAAAAACCTTTTTGTTCGAAATTCCAGCTCACGGCTCCGTTTTCGGCCATGTTGCCACCATATTTGGAAAACATGTGCCGCACTTCTGCGACGGTCCGGTTCTTGTTGTCCGTCATCACGTCCACGACAATTCCTACTCCGTTGTGCCCGTATCCTTCATAAGTAATCTCTTCAAAGGCAGCACCTTCGATTTCACCGGTCCCACGCTTGATAGCACGTTCGATATTATCCCGGGGCATGTTTTCTTTCTTAGCTGCGCCAATAGCAGTACGCAATCTGGGATTTGTATCAGGATCTCCGCCACCGGATTTGGCAGCAAGGATGATTTCTTTCACGAGACGGGTATAGATCTTACCCCGTTTTGCATCTGTAGCAGCTTTTTTGTGTTTGATGGTGCTCCACTTATTATGTCCGGACATACACTACCTCTTTATCTTAATATCTTCATACCAAGTTATTGAACATTACCAAGGGATTACCTATCCGGCTCCCTCTCCCATAAAAACTAATTAGCATATCGTGTCAAGCAACAAAAAACGGGAGGCGATCTTCAATCTCGCCTCCCGGATTATGTAACGATTTATCTTATAATTATGCGTCTTGATCCTGGTAGGAGGCTACTACCTTCTGGGCGATTTCGTCCGGAACTTTCTCGTAGTGTGAGAACTTTTGAGTAAAGCGTCCTCTTCCCTGAGTGAAGGATTTCAAGGCAGGGAAATACATAAACATCTCGGCAACAGGCATCTGAGCCGTCAGATATTGTTTTTTGCCCCGCTGTTCCATTCCCATGATTCTTCCCCGGCGGGTGGAAATATCACCCATAACGTCTCCCATATACTCGGAAGGCACGGCAATTACCAGCTCGTGAATGGGTTCAAGCAAGATGGGTTTGGCTTTTTTGAAACCTTCTTTCAAGGCCATCGACGAAGCAATCTTGAAAGCCATTTCTGAGGAATCCACTTCATGGTAGCTGCCATAATAAACTTCGACGGAAAGATCCACCACCTGGTATCCTGCAATGATACCTTTCTCCATGATCTCATTTAAGCCCTTTTCGATGGCTGGAACATAGTTTGAGGGAATTACTCCACCCACGATGGCATTGATAAATTTGAATCCTTCTCCCCGTTCCAGAGGTTTGATCCTGAAATATACTTCTCCATATTGTCCTCTGCCACCGGATTGCTTTTTGTGTTTGTATTGGGATTCTGCACTACCCATGATGGTCTCTTTGTAGGGGATCCTGGGTTCCTTCATAAGGGCATCGACTTTGTAGCGGTTTTTAAGCTTTTTAAGCACCAGAGCAAGCTGCTGTTCACCCATACCGGAAATAACGTTTTCATGGGTTTCCTGGTTTAGTTCAACCCTGATCGTGGAATCTTCTGCAATCAGGCGTTGGAGCGCAGAGCCGATCTTGTCCTCATCGGATTGATTGGCTGCCCGGATCATCTGCCAATAGGTGGCAGTGGGCATTTCCAGGGGAGGAAGCACCAGCTTCGAATTCAAGGCTACCATGGTATTCATCACCTTGGAATTTTTCAGCTTTACCAGAGCTCCGATCTCACCGGCCTTAAGCTCCTGGATGTCATGACGATTCTTCCCTACGAGGAGATACATGTTCCCAGCTTTGTCCTTGGCATCCTTTTCCGGAATATAGAATTCCGTGCCGCTTTTCAGAGTGCCGGAAATCACTTTGAGATAAGTAAAATCACCCATGTTCGGATCAGCATAGAGTTTGAAAGTATAGCCCAAAAGCTCACCATCGGGAGAGGCTTTGAGGATGCGCTCTTGATCGGAATCCAAAACTGTGATTTCGTTTTTATCCTGAGGTGAGGGAAGATAGCTTACACAGGCGTCGAGGAAGGGAAGAACACCAACCCCAGTGGCTGCAGAGCAGACAAAGGCAGGAACGATTTCACCATTGGCAATGGCTTTGCGTAAACCACTGATCAATTTTTCCTCAGGAAGTTCCATGTTCTCCAGAAACTCATTGAGCAAGTCCTCATCTGTCTCGGCAACTGCTTCCATCAGGTGCAGCCGGGCATCTTCCACCACGTCGGCAAGACTGGTCGGAACTTCAGCTTCTCCGGAAGACACATAGGCTTTTTTGCTAATGATATCCACCACTCCTGTAAAAGAGCCTTCTTTTCCGATGGGAATATGGATGCGTACAGGATTGATCCCGAAGTTTTCGTGGATGGCTTCCAAAGTTTTGTCATAATCCGCATGTTCATTATCCATCCGGTTAACCAGAATGATCCGGCTGATTTTTTTTGCTTCGACGATCTCCAAACCAAGTTCCAGACCCACTTCAAAGCCACCGGTGGCATTGGCGACGACCACTGCATTCTCCACGGCTGGGAGGGCGGCAATCGCATCTCCAATATAATCCGGATAACCCGGTGCATCGAGGATGTTTATTCTATGATCTTTATGATTTACAAATCCGATACTAAGCCCAAGACTCATTTTTTTGCTTTCTTCCTCCGCATCGAAATCCATGACGGTATTGCCTTCATCGATTTTTCCCATACGGGTGATGGTATGAGTTAGAAAGAAGATTTGTTCGGCAAGGGAGGTCTTTCCTGCTCCACTGGCACCAATCAACAAAAGATTGCGTAACTTCTTCATGTCGTACACTTTCATTATTGCCTCTATCTTGTTATTTGCATTTTCATACTACTAAAAAGCTTGAAGAGTTCAAACTTTTGAATGCCTTGCCTTTGTCAAGACAAAAAACTAAGAGCAAGCTCTACTTTGCTTTAGCTTATGGGTTCTTCCTTGCTTGGAGGCGTTAATCACTTCTTAATCTACCCTTAATCAAGCGTTAATAATTAACGCTTGATTAAGGGTAGATTAAGAAGTGATTGACGCCTTCGAACAGGGAAGAGCAGGGAGTGATGGACAATAATACAGCCCAAAGAGTCCATGGTATTCAAAGTATCCATGGAGTCCGTCAATAATTGTCTGGATTAGTTGCTTAAACAGAGCAGATGATATGATACAGTGCCAGGGCTGTGGCAACTCCCACATTTAGGGAGTTTTTATGACCCATAACCGGGATAAAGAGGAGATTCTGGCAATTCTGTAGCACCTGGTTTGATATGCCAAGGCTTTCATTGCCAACCACGAGAGCCAGGGGTAAAGAGAGCTGTGATTTATACAGATCCTGAGCTGGTTCAGCAGTTTCCAGGGCATAAGAGGCATAACCCTGATGATGTAAATTCTTCAGGACTTTGGATGTGTCCGGATATGATTCCCAGGCCACCAGTTTATGAGTACCCATGGCAGTCTTATCCATATTGGGGTGCTGGGGTGAAGGAGTAATTCCACACAGGATGATTTTGCTGATCCCCAGGCATTCGGCAGTGCGAAAGATCGAACCAACGTTGAAGACGGAA
>JAQUHL010000131.1 GCA_028683635.1 Candidatus Cloacimonadota bacterium | reverse complement strand
GGTGGTGACGTCCTCGTCACCACAAGGGATGTTTTCTTTCTGAACAGGCAAACCGCTGCTTCTGTCGACCGGGAGGTCGGCAGCCCAAATTGGGGTGGTGACGTCCTCGTCACCACAAGGGATGTTTTCTTTCTGAACAGGCAAACCGCTGCTTCTGTCGACCGGGAGGTCGGCAGCCCAAATTGGGGTGGTGACGTCCTCGTCACCACAAGGGATGTTTGCTTTCTGAACAGGCAAACCGCTGCTTCTGTCGACCGGGAGGTCGACAGCCCTAATTGGGGAGGGGACGTCCTCGTCACCACAAAGGGCTAATTCGTTTTTTTCTACTTCCGTTTACAGGGGCTCAGGCTTCGCCTCCCACCCTGCCTATGATCTGTCGCCCACTGGGCTTTCCCGTCAATCCCTCCCTCACTGATTAACACCTTCAAGCAAGGAAGAAGCCACCAAGTTTGGCTTAAACAGTTTCCACTGTGGAATGACATAATCAAACGGGGCATGGGGCGGAGCCCCATACAATATTGGGTGGTGGGCTGGGCATGGATTATGTCATTTCAAACTAAACACGATGTTATTTGTAAATCTATTCCCACCCACCACCCTGAAAGGAGTTGGGCTTCGCCCTACAACCTGGTCTCCGGCTTTGGGCTTGACAGATAAGTTCTTCCCCAATTCGGGTTATACGAGAAAAGAACACAAGAAATGATAGCATACTATCCGCAACTTTCCTGGACTTTCCAGGCAAAGAGCAAACAGGTTAGACGAGGTAACAAGAGATGAAAGCGCTATTCAGAAGGGAAGGAAGCAGTGCATTACCCAGCCATCAATTGAAGGCAAAAGAAGAGCTGTTTGGCAACCCAGCAGTTAGTGTTGAGGGGCTGGCGGAATATCTGATTTGCGATGGCAGGATGCCTCTGATAGCCCTCAGTTTCTATGAAGAATGCCTGCTCTATGGGCTGGGAGAAAAGCAGAGACAAGGGGTGAAACAGGATTTTTTTGCGCTGACGGGTAAGCAGCTGCGTGAGGAGGATCAGATCCTTCTGCTATCAGGAGGGCAGAAGGTGATTCTGATGGTGCTTTTAGCCCTGGCTTCGCCTGCCCCCAGGATTCTCTTCCGGGCTCTTTTCCCCAGCCTGGATAGCCAGAACAAACAAAAAATCAAATCCCTGCTCGACCGGGCTGAGGATAAGGAGATTGTTTTTGACGAGGACTGATTTTACGCAGCGGATCACATCTATATGCCTGAGTTAGCAACCGATACGAAAGCCCCGGCAGGACTTAAAAAAGGCAGATACCGGATCTGGCAGGATTTTGAGCTGGAACTGATCCAGGATCTGATCCTCGAGCCAGGCGTTTGCTACCTGCTGACGGGGGCTAATGGCAGCGGTAAAAGCTCCTTTCTGAAGCGTTGCCTGCTTCCGGGACTAAAGCTGGGAGGATATTGCTATCTCTATATCGGTCAACAGCTTGATACTCAACTCTATGTTTGTAAAGCGGATAGTGCTTTTTCCCAATCCCGGATCAATGTGAAAGATGGCAGCTCAATGGTGGAATATCTGTTTGAAAGGCTGGCTGAGGTGCTTGCCCAGGAAAACCCCGGCATCTGCTACATTGTCCTGGACGAGTATTATGAATATCGGCAAGTGCTGGATTATCTGGAAGATCTAAAGATAAGTTGTTGCCTGATAGCGGTGTCTCATGCGAGCTTCGAGTGCTCCTATCCGGTTAAAGAACTGAGCTTTGTTCCCCAAAGCCTGAATCTTTCCCTCATAACTAACGATGAATCCTTATTTTAAGATAGCTCTGGCAATCCTGCTACTTCTGGCTTTCATTGCCGGATTCTGTGTGTGGCAATTGGATAACACACAATTGCAGCTTGTGGCTTTCAGCCTCCTATCCATCCTGCATCTAAGCTGTGCGGGAGCAAGGAAATACGCTCAGGAAGTCCTGAATCTTCTGCCCTTTATACTGCTCCTGATGGGGGTCTACGCCTTGTTTGGCATCCTCGCTCTTCCCGCATATTCGGGTGAGCAACCGGAGCTATCCTATCTGCGCTATTGGCTGGGTTTTGGGCTCTCGAGAGTGCTTCTGCTCCTCAGCACGATTTTGCTGATCAGGATAATCTTTCTCTGGTTCAGGGTGCAGGATCTTTGGGCGTTGAAACTGAAGATGAGATATCTCAAATATCTGATTCTGGCCCGGATCCTCTATCACTATGCCTTTGGCAAGCCTGAGGAAATTGCTACATTTCTGGATGCTATTCCCGGCAATCAGGGGAGTAAGCGAACCCTAAAGACGCGGTTCAAGAAAAAGCTTGTCACAATTCTGAGCTTGCTGATTGTGGTGATCATGGAATCACAGCTCAAGGGTGAGCTGATCGATAACCGGATCAGACATTGTCATAGAAGGAATTTGCCATGAAATGGTACTTTTTGGTGGGGCTCACCGTGATGGTGATGGTAACCACTCTGATCATCCGGGTTCCTTTACCCGGAGGAGGATACTTCAATTTTGGGGATGTAGTGGTGGTTTTTGCCGGTCTGTTTGCCGGCAGTAAGGTAAGTATGATCGCCGGTGGGGTGGGTTCTGCCCTGGCGGATCTGATCGGATTTCCCATCTTTGCTCCGCTGACCCTGGTCGCCAAAGGTTTGGAGGGGTTTTTCTGCGGCTTTGCCCATAAAAGGAAGGGATTTTTATATTTCTTTGCTCCGGCCACAGGAGTGTTAACGATGGTTACAATCTATCTGATTGGCGGGGTATATTATCCGCAGATCGGTCTGGCGGGTGCCCTAAGTGAATTGCCGGCCAATCTGATCCAGGCTGGAGGTGGCTACCTGGGAGGGATGCTGCTGCACCGGGCTTTTATCAGGTTGGAATTGTAATAATCTGTTTACAGAAGCCTTGCCTGAACTCGTCGTCGTTGCTGAAAATCAGCATTGAATAGTCCTGATTAAGACCTTCCAATACTTTGATCAAACGCTTTCTCTGCAGGCTGTTTAGCAGATACAAAGGATTATCCAGCAAAAGGATAGGCGGCTTTAGCAGGAGCACCCGGATGAAGCAGAACAGCTTGCGATAGGAAGGCTTTACAAAAGCAGGACGCTGAAAGACGTCCACATCGAGCTCGAAGATTTTCATCCATTCTTGCAAGGCAGCATCGAAATCCGCACCGGTGGCGTGCTGGAAATGCAGTTGGTAGGGGAGAAAGAGGTTTTCCCGGATGCTCAGGTTTGAGATCATAATCCCCTCATCAAAGACGTAGCCAAAAATCTCGGATTCTTTGCTGAGCCTGTCAATAAGGGGGATATCATCCAGGTAGATGTTTCCTTCCAGGGCATCACTCAAGCCGATCAGACTCTCAAGTATCGCTTCCGCAGATGATTCCAGAGCATCAATGAGTAATACCGGTTCTCCTTTTTGCAGCTCAAAAGCCAGGTCCTGCCCCTGGGCAAAGAAATCTGCAATCCGGATCCTCATGCCACACTCCAGAAGGAATAAGTGATCAGAATATCGAGCACAATGATCAGGAAGAGGGATTGCACAACGGTTTTGATGGTGCGCTGGGGAACTTCTGTGGAAGCCTTGACCACACTCATCCCCTGGAAGGAGGCCACGATCGCAATAATGAAACCAAAGACGATGGGTTTGATGATGGACATCAGCACGTCTCTGAAGGTGAGAACGGTGAGAAAATCATTGATGAAGGCGCGGAACTCGATGCGGTTGAAGAGATTGGAAAAGAACCAGCCTCCCAGGATCGCAACCAGATTGAAATACAGCGTCAGGATCGTCATGGCGATCACCACTCCAAAGAGGCGGGAGACCACAAGATAGGAAATCGGAGAAACTCCAAAGGAACGGAGCAGATCAAGCTCGCGGTTGACAACCATGTTGCCCAGTTCGGTGGAAATGGCAGTTCCACTGCGGGCTACCACCACCAGAGCGGTGATGATGCCGCTGAGTTCTTTTACTACAACCGTCACCAGGATTACGTGCATCCAGATGCCCTGCCCAAAATTGCTGAGCAGATTGTAGCCCTGCAGGATGATGAGTCCACCAATCCCCAAGGCGATAAAGCTGATGATCGGCAAAGCCTCCACCCCGGTGAAAAGGATTTGCCGGAAAATCACCGTGTTGTTGATATGCCGGTTCCTGCCCAGATGCAGGGCACCGGAAAGAACCTGGAACAGGAACAAAAAGAAGCCCATTTCGGACTTCTTTTGCAAATTACTATTCATTTGAGCGATGATTCAAGGTGTTCTTAGCAATCTTATATCCAGGGTTCCATGCGCATAGCCGGAACCTTCCTGCCCCCTTTATGCCTGGTCACAAGGCTCAGGCAACGCTTCCCATGGGATGCCCCGGGCAGGCATGCTGTTCGAAATACAGCCCTATCTGAGGATCAAAGTCTTCTTTGTGGAGGTGTATCTTCCACCGTAATTCAGCACAACGTGATATGTTCCAGCCGGGACATAGACGCCTGCATTATCCAGCCTGTTCCACTCGATATTTTCTTCCTGATCCACAGTGCCATTGAAGAAGGATTTTACCAGGTTTTCATGCGAATCCACAAGATATAAATCTACAGCAGTCGGACACTTGAAGGCAATCCGGATAGTGGTATATCTGCCCATGGGGTTGGGAGTAATATCAAAGTTATCCAATACATCCAGAGATCTGGCAGCCAGCACACCAAAGATCATTAACAAAGCTGCCAATACAATCAGCTTAAAGTATGTCGTTTTCATAATTCATACTCCTTTTTTAGTCGGACAAAACGTAATGCAATTTGCATTCCCAAGTGACTGAAAAGTTCTATACATAGCCTTTTTTACAAAAGGGTCAGCATGCCAAAGAAGTGGCTGATGCTGCCTCCCAGAACAAAAAGATGCCAGAGAGAGTGGTGGTAAGGGAGCTTCCTCCAGATATAGAAAATCACTCCCACCAGATAGCAGGCTCCACCGATCCCCAGCCAGGTGATCAGACCGGAGGGAGCTTGCTCGGTCAGGGGTTTGATGGCTATCAGAATCATCAGTCCCATCATCACATACATCACCGTGCTCATCCATTTGAGCTTGCCCATGACGAAGATCTGGAGGTTGATGCCGATAATGGCAAAGCCCCAGATCAAACCAAACAGGGTCCATCCCCATCCACCTCTCATCAATCCAATCGTGACGGGGGTATAGGTGCCTGCGATCAGCAGACAGATCGAGCTGTGATCCAGAATGCGCAAAAACCTCTTGATGGTGGGTTGGGGAAAGGCATGGTAAAGAGTGGAGGATAGATACATCAGGATCATCATTGCCCCATAGATGCTGTAGGCCACCACCTTCCAGGCATCGCTTTGCCGGGCGGCGAAGACAACCAGGATCACCAGCGCAGCAATGCTCAGCCCCACACCTGTGCCATGAGTGATGCTATTGGCAATCTCTTCTCCCAGGCTCTGTTTCTGGCTGAGGGGGATGCGCTCAATCCATCTGGACCTCTGATCGGAGGGGGACTTGCTTGCAGATTGGATGCTGCTCTTCAGGGTTGTCGTGGGCATTAATTCTCCTCATCTTTCCGGTGACTGTAAACAAGGTAATCACAAAGACAAGCGTGTCAACAGTTTTTCGTGATCGAAGTGAGGGTGAGGTTCACGCAGATTTACGCGGATATGGAACACGCAGATATACACAGATGGGGTTCCGAAAGATAAAGACTGTTGCTCATCCCGATTTATCGAAATACAGACATCCAAATATGCTGGTTGTGAGGCTTGTTTTTGTATATCTATTCCCGTCCACCACCCTGAAAGGAGTAGGGCTTCGCCCTTCAACCCATTATTCATGGTCTTATATCGTGTTTAGTTTGAAATGACATAATCCATGCCCAGCCCACCACCCAATATTGTATGGGGCTCCGCCCCATGCCCCGTTTGATTATGTCATTTCAAAGTGGAAACTGTATTATAAAAGGGCGGGGGATGGGGCTGCGCCCAGAACAAACATGGGTGGTGGGTTGAAATTATACACCCAGGCAACCAGCATTGGCTGCCTGGGTGTTTCTTCAGGTATATCTGTGAGTGGCTAACCGATGTAGTTCAGGATCTTGTTTGCCTTTTCGATGAAGGCTTTCAGTTCCTTGCCGCTGAAGGG
>JAQUHL010000130.1 GCA_028683635.1 Candidatus Cloacimonadota bacterium | reverse complement strand
CCGCCCCATACCCCGATTTATTATGTCATTTCAAAGACCGTTGCACATCCCGATTTATCGAAATACAGACTTCCAAATATGCTGGTTGTGAGGCTTAGCTTTGTAAATCTTTTCCCGCCCACCACCCTAAAAAGAGTAGGGCTTCGCCCTACAACCCATTATTCAATGGTCTTTTTCAATGTGAGTTCTGCATGAATATGTTTTCGCTTAGTCAAACCCACCTCAAGCCGGATAGAAGGCTCTGCGTTACCGATCTGGATGGCACCCTTCTGGGAAGTGACAGGAAGATCTCTACCTCCAATCTCGAGACCCTGCATCTCCTTGGTGAACAGGAGATTGTGCGGGTTCTGGCCACGGGACGCTCCTTGTGGAGCCTATCCCGGGTAGTTCCGGATGACGCTCCCCTTGATTTCATCATCTTTGCCACAGGAGCAGGAATCATGGATTGGCGCACCAAACAACTGCTCTATTCCGCAAATCTGAATTCCGCTGAAATTCAATTTCTCTATAGCATCCTCGATCCCCTGGATTGTGATTTTATGATCCATTTTCCGGTACCGGATACCCACTATCTGTATTACCGTCCCAAGAAGGGACACAGTGATTTTTGGGACAGGATCTCCTATTACCGGGAGTTTTCGCAGGAACTCGATCCCGAAATCCTGGGCAGTATTGAAGCCTCCACCCAGTTTCTGTTGATCACCGAAAAGCACAACGAAGCCATCTACAAGGACCTGGAAAAGAAGCTTGCCCCGCTCACCGTGATCCGGACTACCTCACCCATGGATCTGTCCTCCCTCTGGATAGAGATTTTTCCAGAGCGGGTATCCAAAGGGAAAAGCCTTAAGTTACTTGCAGAACGCCTCTCTGCAGATCTGAATCACTCCATGGTGATAGGTAATGATTTTAACGATGCCGATATGCTCGCCCTTTGCCCCAATGCCTTTGTAACCGGCAACGCAGCCGGGGAACTCAAAGCCAGATATCTCAGTGTATCGCATCACGATGAGGATGGTTTCACCGAGGCCGTGAAGCGCTTCTTTCGATTCTGAGCTCCAAGAGTTTCATTTTTGACACACCGGGCAATAGAAGGTGGATCTCCCCCCCTGTTTTATTCTTTTGATGCCATGTCCCAGGGGACACTCAGCTTTCTGATACACCCGCAGGAAATTCTGGAACTGGCCGGTCTTGTCATCCACCCTGCGAAAATCCGAAATGCTCGTGCCATTATTGGCGATAGCTTCCTGAAGCACCTCCCTGGTATGAAGGACAATTTGTTCGAGATTCTTTTTCGATAGCGTGTTAGCTGCCTTTTGCGGTGCAATCTTCGCCCGATAGAGAATCTCACAAGCGTAGATGTTACCCAGCCCAGCCACCAGCTTTTGGTCTAACAACGCGTTTTTAACAGGCAGGCCTTTTCTCATCAGGGCTTTTTGCAGATAAGGGACATCGAAATCCTTTCCCAGGGGCTCGGGCCCCAACTTTGGCAGGGAGAGTGGCAATTCCTCGCTTTTGCAGACCACGATCTTGCCAAAGGTGCGGATGTCTATAAACCTGAGGAAAGCACCATCTGAAAGGCTGAAACATGCCCGCTGGTGCTTGTTTTCGGTAGCGGAGCAGGGGTCTATTATCAGCTTGCCGGTCATTCTTAAATGGATGATGAGTGAGTGGCTTCTTTTCAGGTGGAGGATCAGGTATTTGCCCCGGCGTTCTAAACCGATCACCTTGTCCGGCAACACCTCGTCGTGTTCCAGGCCCACGTAGCGCACTGTGTTTGGATACAAACACTTAAGAGAGATAAGCTCTATACCATTCAACGCTTCTGCAAGGCCATTCAGGACGGTCTGGACTTCAGGGAGTTCCGGCATTTATAGATCCTCCTCCCATTCATCCACATATTTGTGAATCCAATAGGCTGCACAGGCACCGTCACCGACGGCGGTAGCCACTTGCCTTAATGCTTTGGCTTCCACATCTCCTGCTGCCCATACACCCTCAAGAGAAGTCTGATGCTTCCTGTCTGTTACTATGTATCCGGCTTCCAGATCGATCTGCCCTTCAAAAATAGCAGTATTGGGAACATTGCCAATAAAGACGAACAGTCCGTCAATTTCAAGCTCTCTTGTCTCCTGGGAGATGAGATCCATCAGGATCAGTTTCTTGTTCCCCGGTTCCCTGAAATCAATTTCCTGAACACTTGTGTGGGTTAGCAGTTCAATCTTGGGATTGGCTTTTACCCGTTCCTGGAGGATTTTATCTGCCCGGAAGTTATCACTGCGGTGGATAAGAATAATCCGGGAAGCATACTTCGCCAGAAACAGCGATTCCTCAAAAGCAGAATTTCCCCCGCCTATTACGGCGACGAACTTATCCGGATAAAAGGGACCATCACAGGTTGCGCAATATGAAATACCCTTTCCGGTGTATTGATCCTCATCCCTGATCCCCAGTTTACGTGAGGAAGCACCGGTCGTGATCAGAATGGCCTTTGCTTGCCAGAGATTATAATCAGTTCTCACTTTTTTGATGTTCCCGGCAAGTTCTACCTGGGTTACAGCTTCATTGACGATCTGCAATCCAAAGAGCTTGGCCTGAGCTTCCATATCCTGGGCAAGCTTCTGTCCGAGAACCGGTTCTGGGAATCCCGGATAGTTCTCCACCCATTCGGTTGCGGTAAGCTGTCCACCTGCTGCAAATGCTTTTTCCAGCATCAGAGTCTTGAGCTTGTAGCGGGCTGCATAGAGCCCGGCTGTGAGTCCGGCAGGGCCTCCGCCAATGATTATCAGATCATATAGCCCGGAGGGATCCGCATTTGTATCTGCACTAAGGTTAAAATCAAGCATCATAAGCTCCTCAGAGGCTTTCTTTGATCTTGGCGATCAGCATTGCTTCCGGTGCTGCTCCCTCCATGAACCACTTCTCATTGACAACGCTGCGTGGCACACCCTGAACCCCATATTTATTGGCAAGATGCGGAAATTCCTGCACCTCAACCATATCGGCAGTGACCTAGTCACTGTAATAGGCCAGCCGATGTGCCAGCATCACGGCTGGAGGGCAATAGGGACAAGTGGGAGTTACAAACACTTGAATATGAACCGGGTTCTGCAGCTTATTCAGAAAAGCCTTGGTATCCTCCGTCAGTTTCACTATTCCCGTGGAAACCATCAGAATGGCATTGAGGAAGGAAGAGAATTCATATCCGGAAGGGATACCATAAAAGCGAATCCCATAGTCCTTTTCGCCTAAAATGGCAATCGCAGGAATCTTGTCGATTCCATATTTTTGAACCTCATCTTTATCCTGATCAAACTGCTGCACCTCCAATGAAAGCTTCTCACTGGCAGTCACCAGTTCGTCCAGCAAATTGTGTGTTTCCTTACAAAAACCACATTCAAAGGGCTGGGTAAAGAGCTTGAGAGTAACTGGCTTTACCATACTGCCCAGTATTTTCTTTACCTCTGAAATCACTTTATCATCTAATATCGGCATAATAATCTCCTGAAATGAGTTTTTTTGCTAAGTACAGTATAACCGAAAAGAAGCCTCCTGCCAAATATTTCCATCTCACGACCGGGAAGCATTTCCTGCTTGACAAGATTGCCTTGCTTTATCGAAAGTGCCTGCCAGTGAAATAATATGATAAAGCAATATAGATTAACATGATAGCTTATCCAAAGGTTGCCCAATGAAAGAAGGATTCCTTCCCAAAAACGATTATCAGACCATCTTTTTTACCGATAAATCCAGCCAGTGTGCCAATGAACTTAAAGCCCTGTTCCTGAATCATCTGGAATATTCTCTGATCAAAGATACCACCACGGTCAAGCCTTGGGACCTATACTATGCCTTGTCCCTTACTCTCAGGGACAGGCTGATTGAGCGCTGGCTCCGCACCCAGTACGAATACCGTAAACAGGATGTAAAAAAAGTCTATTACCTCTCCATGGAGTTTTTGATAGGTAGGCTTTTGGGTAACACCCTGATCAACCTCAACGTTTATGATGAATGTTACGACATGCTCAAAGAAATGGGCTACAGCCTTGAGGATGTTTCCGAGATGGAGCCCGATATGGGACTGGGGAATGGAGGTTTGGGACGCCTGGCTGCCTGTTTCATGGATTCCCTTGCCACCCAACAATATCCTGCCTTTGGATATGGTATCCGCTATGAATTTGGCATCTTTAAACAGATAATCCGCCAGGGTTATCAGGTTGAAGAACCGGATCACTGGCTGAAAAAGGGCTGCCCCTGGGAAATCCATAGGCCGGAAATCACTTATCGGGTACGCTTTGGAGGAAAAGTCGTCAGCGAAGAATTGCCGGACGGCAGAACTTTGCATAATTGGGTCAGTACGGAAGACGTCATGGCTGTCGCCTGGGATATTCCAGTCCCGGGTTACAAAGTTGGCAATGTGAACAACCTTCGTCTTTGGCAGGCCACGGCCACCGATGAATTTGATTTCGACTATTTCAATAGTGGGGATTACGTCCGGGCTGTGGAGAAAAAGAACATCTCCGAGAATATCTCCAAGGTTTTGTATCCTAACGACAACGTGCACTTGGGACGCATCCTCAGGCTCAAGCAGGAATACTTCTTTGTTTCCGCCACCTTGCAGGATATCTTCCGCGCCTGGAAAGAGGATCACGATAGCTTCGATGAAATCCCGGATAAGATCGCCATCCAGCTCAATGATACCCACCCTGCCATCGCCATTCCGGAAATGTTGAGGATCTTGATGGACGATGAACGGCTGAGTTTTGAAAAAGCCTGGACTATTGTGCAAAAAACTTTTTCCTATACCAACCATACCATCCTTCCAGAAGCTTTGGAAAAATGGTCGGTTTCGCTCTTTGAAGAATTGCTTCCCCGGCACCTGATGCTGATCTACCAGATCAATCTGCATGTCCTGAACGAGGTAAACCGCCTCTACCCGGGTAATATCATCAAGCTCCGCAATATGTCCATCATCGATGAAAGTGAACATAAGTCCCTGAGGATGGCACAGCTTGCCATGCATGGCAGCCATACGGTCAATGGCGTTGCCGAACTGCACACCAGGATCGTAAAAGAACAGATCTTCCCGGATTTTTACGAAATGTCTCCGGAAAAGTTCCAAAACAAGACAAACGGCATCACACCCAGGCTTTGGCTGCGGGAATGCAATCCCTTCCTGGCCAGCCTGATTTCTGAACACATTGGAGAAAGCTGGGTGAGCGATCTCGACCACATCAGAGGCATAGAAAGCTTTATTGATGATTCCGATTTTCTGGATAACATCCAGGAGATCAAATGGATAAACAAAAAAACCTTAAGCAAATTCATCCATCGGGAAACTGGGATCCGCACCAATCCGGATGCTATGTTCGATGTCCAGGTCAAGCGGCTGCATGAATATAAACGCCAGTTGCTCAATGCCATGGAGGTCGTTGCCCGCTATCACAGGATCAAGGACAATCCCCAAGCGGATTTTGTCCCCAGGGTGGTAATCTTTGCCGGAAAGGCGGCACCGGGCTATTTTCTTGCCAAACGTATCATCAAACTGATCAATTCCATCGGCGAGATCGTCAACAAAGATCCCGAAGTGTCCGATCGCCTCAAAGTGGTCTATGCTCCCAATTACACTGTTTCACTTGCCGAAAAGATCATCCCCGCCGCAGATCTCTCGGAGCAGATCTCCACAGCCGGCTTTGAAGCATCAGGCACCGGGAATATGAAGTTTGCCTTAAACGGAGCCCTTACCATCGGTACCTTGGATGGCGCAAACGTAGAAATGGCAGAAGAAATCGGCATCGAAAACATGTTCATCTTCGGCCTGAATTCCCAGGAAGTGGCCTCACTCAAGCGCAATGGCTACAATCCTTATCAATATTACCATTCCGATCCCGAGCTAAAGAGAGTGATCGATACCATCGGATCCGATTTCTTCTGCAAGGACGAACCCGGAATCTTTGTCCCGCTCGTCAAATCCCTCCTCGATGATGGTGATAACTACCTCATCCTTGCAGATTTTCGAGCCTATCTCGAAGCCCAGGACAAAGTGGATGCACTCTACGTAAACAAAAAAGAGTGGCAGAAAAAAGTCCTGCTCAATATCGCCAGAATCGGCAAATTCTCCTCAGACCGCACCATCAGGGA
>JAQUHL010000129.1 GCA_028683635.1 Candidatus Cloacimonadota bacterium | reverse complement strand
GTTTCTTTCACGGAGAAATGGTGGTCCGACAAGGTGTTCTTGGTAGTTGTTGCATGGAAATCCTGAGCGATATCCTGCTCGTCTTTATTCTGTTCAACGAAGCTGGAGATAATAACAAATAAACTCATATGGTTCGAGGTATGAATCAGCATTCTTGGAGATGAAAACTTTGTTCATCTCAAATAGCTTGATGTTTCTCTCATCATGATTCAGATTGTACAATGCGGTCTTCAGCACTTGCGGGATGAGGGTTTGCCTCATTGCCGAGAGTTGTGAACTTTGGGGATTGATGAGCTTGAAGCCGTTTTGAAAGCCCAAAAGTTGTGCATCATCCGGATCATCGAAGCTGTAATTGACTATCTCGAAGAAACCATTTTCCACCATCAGGTCGGCCAGCATGCGTCTGGTTTTGTGGGCATGACGGTCCATAATGATCTGAGGGCTGAGTTTTCTGGGAACCTTGTCGTAGCCATGAAGCCGGGCAAGTTCTTCGATCAGGTCAATCTCCCGTTCCAGATCCACCCGATTGGGAGGGATCTCGTAATATTGGCTATGGATGCAATTGACGTCCTCGTCGAATTCAGTTACACCCTGTTTCATTTGTTCGGTGTGGTAGCAATAGATCTGCTCCAGGTTTTCGATTTTCCCGGGAATCCAGGTTCCATATTGAATGAATCTTAGTCCCAAAGAACTCAGGTATTGCTGGATTTTCTCATCTGACAGCCTGTAGCCGATGAGCTTGGTAAATCTGGAAGGCCTGATCCCCAAAACTACTGGTTTTTCAGGATGCTGCCAATCATCGAGAACACCCGTGCAAAGCCTGGCCTGGCATAGGCTGGTGAAAAGTTCAGCCGCTCTGTTACTGGCATAAACAACTGCTTCCGGGCAGAGATGACGCTCGAACCGATATGCGGAATCAGTTTGAATTTTGTGTGTGTAGGAGGTTTTGCGGACCAAACCGGCATTGAAAGTCGCAGCTTCAAGCACGATCTCTTTGGTGGCATCAGTAATGTGGGAATTGGTTCCTCCAATCACACCGGCAATGGCAATCGGATGTTTACTATCCGCAATTACCAGGTCGCGTTCATCCAGAGCATAGGTTTTGCCGTCCAGGGTTGAGATCTGTTCCTGACTTGCTGCTGGGCGGATGATTATCTGCCGGTCCCCAACACACTGGTAATCAAAGGCATGCAAAGGATGTCCCGCTTCCAGCATTACAAAGTTTGTTATGTCAACCGCATTATTGATGGGACGCAAGCCTGATTTGAGCAGCTTTACCTTCAGCCACAAAGGGGATTCCCCAATCTTTACATCCTGAAATAATCTGGCAGTATAGCGGGGGCAGAACCTGGAATCGGTCACTTTTACCGAGAGATGCCTGAAGATGGGTTCTTCCTCTTCGGTAAGACAAGGCTGAGGAATTTTTACCGGTTTGTTTGTGCTGGCAGAAAGGTCTTTGGCAATCCCCAGATATCCCAGAAGGTCAGACCGATTGGGTGTGATTTCCAGTTCGAAGATAGTATCCGGCAAAGCATATAGGGAATTCACGGAACTGCCCACCGGAGTATCCGGAGGTAGCTCAATGATGCCGTCGTGATTGTCCGAAATCCCCAGTTCCCGTTCTGAGCACAGCATACCCGAGGAAAGGACACCTCTGAGCTTCGCTTCCTTGATGGTCAGATCTCCCAGTTTGGTACCCGGGAGGGCAAGAACCACCTTCATCCCACTATGACAATTGGCTGCTCCGCAAACCACCTGGCAATGTCCCTGGCCATAATCCACCTGGCACACCTGAAGATGATCTGATCCCTCAATCTTCTGGGCTGAAACAACATAAGCGCTTACCACACTGTCCGGTAAAGCTGGCAGTTCTTCCACAGCTTCCACTTCAATTCCGGAGAACGTTAGAATCCGTTTCAGCTCTTCAGTGCCATAGTCGAGATCGATGTAATCCTTTAACCAGTTGTAAGATATCCGCATTTCTCCAATCCCCTTAACTGAATTGCCTGAGCATGCGGAGATCATTTTCGAATAGAATCCGCATATCTGGAATATGATATTTGAGCATGGCAATGCGTTCAATCCCTAAACCGAAGGCAAAACCACTATATTTTTCCGCATCTATCCCCAGGATTTGGAACACATTGGGATCCACCATTCCGGCACCACCCATTTCCAGCCAGCCGCTGTTTTTACACACCCGGCAGCCGGTACCTCCACAGTTCACACAGGAGATATCCATCTCAGCGCTTGGTTCTGTGAAGGGGAAGAAATGAGGGCGAATCCTGGAACGAACCTTTCCTCCAAACATAATGGATGCAAAGTGCTGAAGTGTATCCACCAGATCAGAAAGGGATATTCCTTCATCCACTACCAGTGCTTCTACCTGAGAGAAGACAGGGCTATGAGATGGATCAGGTTTGTCGTTTCGATAGCAGCGTCCCGGAGAGATAATCCGGATCGGAGGTTTGTAGCTTTCCATCACCCGCACCTGGACGGTCGATGTCTGAGTTCTCAGCAGAAAGCCATTATCCAGATAAAATGTATCCGCCAGGTTTCGGGAGGGATGGTCTTCAGGAGTGTTCAGTGCATCAAAATTGTGAAACTCATCTTCAATATCAAAGCCTTCAGCTATCTCAAAGCCCATTGCCATAAAAGTATCCTCAATTTCCCTTTGGATGATGGTCAGAGGATGCAGACCGCCACGTTGCCTGATGATCCCAGGCATGCTAAGATCTATTCCTGATACCTGGCTTTTCTGTTCCCAGGCTTTGAGTTTCAGGCTTTTTTCCTGCTCAAAGAGAAACCCTTCTATCTGGATTCTGGCATCATTGAGTTTCTGCCCAAAAGCGGGTCTATCCTCAGGATTCAAGCTTCTCAATTCCGAATATAGCGAATTGAGCACACTCTTTTTACCCAGGTATTGGGCTTTGAGGTTCAATATATCATTGGGCGAATGGGCTTGGGCAATCTCTGCCCGAGCAGCTTTGATGAGCTCATCTAATTTTGCTTGCACTAAGGCTTCCTTATTTAGTTGCTTTTAGCGATTTCCACGAGTTTGGCAAAGGCTGTGGCATCATGCCAGGCCAAATGCGCAAGAGTCTTGCGGTTGATATCTACGTTTGCTTTGTGCAGACCATTTATGAACTTGCTATAGCTCATATCGTTCAATCTGCAGGCTGCATTGATGCGGACTATCCACAGACGACGGAACTGGCGCTTATTTTGTTTCCGATCCCGGAAGGCAAAGGCAAGCCCACGCTCAACAGTCTGGCGGGCAATACGATAAGTTTTACTGCGGGAACCAAAATAGCCCCGGGCGGCAAGCATGTATTTTTTTCTTCTGCGATGAGCTGCTACGTTGTTTGTAATTCTTGGCATGTTTTCCTCCTAAACCACCAACATCCGTTGGATTTTCTTTTCATCAGATTTGCGCACAATTGTGCTTTGACGCAGGTTGCGTTTCAGCTTTGGTGATTTCTTGGTTTTGATGTGAGCAGACTTGGCGTGATGGCGAACGATTTTACCGCTTCCGGTAACCTTAAATCGTTTCGCCGCCGAGCGGTTTGTCTTGATCTTTGGCATTTTTATCTCCTTATCTTCAATTCATTTATCATGGAACTTCCGCACCCCGGGAATGATACACTCATTCCTGATGCCTGTTCCCTGGCTGGTATTAAGTTTATTCAATAACTGGTTGAGGTTCTTCTACTTGCTTTTGTTTCTCCAGAATCTTTTCGATGTCCTTTTTGGGAGACACAATCATGGAAAGCAGGTTTCGATCGGATACAGGCTCAGAATCGATATCCACCAGGGCGGCAAGATCAGTTTTCAGGCGATCCAAAACATTGTATCCCAATTCTTTGTGAGCCATTTGACGACCCCGGAAGCGCACCGTGAATTTCACCTTATTGTGTTGTTTTAAGAATTTCAGCGCATTGTTTTTCTTGAAGTTGTAATCATGCTCTTCGGTATTTGGACCATACTTGATTTCCTTAACTTCCACTTCATGCTGCTTTTTCCGTGCTTCCTTGGCGTTCTTTTCTTTCTGATAGTAGTATTTGGAAAAATCTAAAATACGGCAGACAGGCGGATTTGCAGTCGGAGATATCTCGACAAGATCGAGACTGGCTTCTTCTGCACGGCGCAATGCTTCATTGAATGATACTACGCCAACC
This sequence comes from Candidatus Cloacimonadota bacterium, assembly GCA_028683635.1. Lineage (GTDB taxonomy): Bacteria > Cloacimonadota > Cloacimonadia > Cloacimonadales > Cloacimonadaceae > JAQUHL01. The sequence continues at coordinate 1,971 of JAQUHL010000129.1, read as the reverse complement.
TGTTTCCCATCGACGTCTATCAGGCGAACGGTGGAAGCATCGATCTGGCGGTTTATTCTTTCCTTCGGCACGACCTCTTTGGTCTTTGCCTTTCCACGTTTGATCCGGATTATAAGAACCTCCTTTTTACCGGTTAAGTGGTAACGAAACTCGTAATCTATATTCGGTTTCTTTCCAAAAATAACAAAAGGCGGCTTTCTCTCGAAAACCGCCTGAAAATTTATCTAAAACACTTTAAAACTATGTATCTTATAACCTTACTTGCAACACTCGCATTAAGGTAGAAGCAGACGGCTTCTTTTGTGCACCATGAAAGATAAGCCCAGTTATCTGTCAAGCAGCATTTGTGGGCAAAGCATCAATCCCGATCTTATCAGGCTATTTTTCTGACCCACCAAATTCTTTGCCACAGTCTTTGCATACACGGAGTGGATCACCCGGTTCCTTCTTTCTTCCACCAATCTTGATAGTTCCCTTGATGGCAGATTGAACCAGATCGTCTGATGGATAGCCATATACAATCTTGATGGTGTTTTCGGATCCGCAATAGGGACATTTCTTTTTACTCATTATTCTGTTCTCCACATAGAGCGCTTTCAATTCCAGACAGGGTATTAAGTCAAGTAGAATGTCTTGGAATACAATGTTTGAGAAAAGAAAGTGAAAATCCTGGCTCAAACTTGCAGTCTGAGAGTTCTTCTCTGTGAATTTCTTGAAAGTTACTCCTTCCCAGTAGTCTACCCTACATCAAGCCTATATCAAGTCTATATCAAGTCTATCTTAGTTAACGCTTGATATAGAGTAGATGTAGAGAAAATGAATGGTAAAATGCAGGCAAGGAGAAACTATCAGACATTGGTCTTTCCTGATTTCTGGTAATTTCATGGTTCTGATTTCTGGTTTTGATTGACAGGATAAGGGAAGCTGAATAACGAAACGCAATGAAAAGGAAGCAGTTAGCCACAGCAGGCAATACAAAGCAATGGTAGTTCATGAGATACTTAGTTCCGGTATCAGTATCGCATCTTTTTATTGCAGCGTGGCATTGATGAACCGTATCAAGTAAGAGAATGGGTAAGGGACGAGGTTAATAAAGAGGAGTGGTAAGAATACCGCGAACTTTAATTAGGCGCAATACATACTGCCAGATCTTATCACACGAGAAATACCCCTTTTACATCGCATGCAATTTTCGGTGAGACGATTTGCTATTTTTCGGTGAGACTTGATACTGACAAAGAAGTTGATGAGGGATGCCGCACATTCTTATTGACAGATTTGTCTATTTAGCCAAATAGGAAATTATAGGAGCATTGATCATGATAACAGATACCAAATATGTATATATGACTCAGGTTATGAAAGCGATGGCACACCCTGCACGCTTGTTCATCGTTGATTTACTTAATGAGAGAGAGCACTGTGTCTGCGAACTGCAGGAACAGATCGGCTCCGATATGTCCACCGTATCGCGGCATCTGGCGGTGTTGCGCAATGCCGGGATAATCGACAGCCGCAAGGAAAACAACCAGGTCTTTTACCGCCTGCTCTGCCCCTGCGTGCTGGAATTCTACCGCTGCGTGGCGGATATGGACCACAAACGGAGTTGACCAAGTGAGCGAAAAACTGAAAGAATTGAAGATATTGGTGATAATGCTGGCAGTGTTTCTAGCAGCATATTTCATCCCTTTCACAGCAACCCGTTTTCTAAACGGGTTACACGAAGCCTTTTTCATGCTTCAGGAATACGCGAGGCTGCACGTGTTATTATGCCTGGTTCCTGCCCTGTTCATCGCCGGGGCGGTGAGTGTGTTCATCAGCAAGGACAGTGTGATGCGGTTTTTAGGGGGCAAGGCCAAACAATGGCTTGCTTACAGCGTGGCGGCGGTTTCGGGAGCTATCCTGGCCGTATGCTCCTGCACCATCTTGCCCCTGTTTAGCGGAATCTACAAACGCGGCGCTGGGCTCGGC
>JAQUHL010000128.1 GCA_028683635.1 Candidatus Cloacimonadota bacterium | reverse complement strand
CCCTTGAGAGAATAGAACAGGGTGGCCAGCCCGGCGAAAAGCAGATTCACCAGGATGGTTCCCGTTCCGGGATCCAAATAGGCATGTAAGACCCAGGGAAGAAACATGAAGAGGACAAGCAAAAAGAGTATCATTGATTACACTTTTCTATAGAGTTTTTAGCTTTACCAATGAGGTGCATAAATTCTTGTTTATTGTCTCTGGGGCTGGAACTTGGGCGTCCCAGATCCTCCCGGGAGCCGGGATGGATAAGCACTTCCAGCAAGGTGCAGGCAAAATGCTGCCGGCATTCTTCAAGTGCTGTTTCCAGGCTGGAGGGATCATCTGCAAACAGGTATCGGGGATATCCCGCAGCCTGGGCAAGAAGCTTCAGATCCAGAAGTTCAGAAGGGGTGGGCTGTCCTCCAACCGATTCGTGACAGTGATTGTTCAAAACGATATGGATGAAATTGGGAGGATGGTGTTTGCCGATCACTGCCAGAGAGCCCATGTGCATGATCAAAGCACCATCTCCATCGAGGCAGATGACTCTTTTATCCGGTTTTTCCAAAGCTATTCCCAGAGCGATGGAAGAGGCATGCCCCATTGAACCAACGGTGAGAAAATCCCGGCAGGGAAGAGCTTGCTGACGACGGATTTCGAAAACTTCCCGGGAGCATTTTCCAGTGGTGGAGATGATGAGCTCTTTTCCCAGGCGGTCCAGGATAATCTTCAGAGCGCTTTCCCTTAGCAGGGCTGAGCTTTGAGGAAGGGGGGAAGGAAGGATCCGGTAGCTCTGGAAACATCCTTTGCGGATGACGAGGGCGGTGGGGCCAGATCTTAAGATGGCCAGATCCAGCATTTCCTGGATCAGGAGGGGGTAATCCAAGCTTTCTTTGCCCAGCACCCGATAAGGTATTTCGGCGGCATCCAGCAAGGCATTTTGCACTCTGCCCTGTTTGAGGTGCTGGGGTTCATCCTTTATCCCGGGTTCTCCCCTGAAGCCAATGATCAGCAGCATGGGGATGGCATAGACTTCAGGATCGGCGAGGGAAAGCAGGGGATTCAGGGCATTACCCAATCCGGAATTCTGCATATAAACGGCTCCCGGAGTTCCGGTTGCCAGGTAGTGACCAGTGGCCAGGGCAATGGAAGATCCTTCATTGGCACAGATCAGATAGTGAGTTTCATCCAGATTGTCCGCGAGGCAGTTGCATAGCTCCGATAGAAGAGAATCCGGCACGCCTGCATAGAAATTTATCCCGGAATCCGATAACATCTTTACAAAGATCTGGGGATCGATCATTCTTTCTCCGGAATGAGGTTTATAATCTCTTTGACGGACATCATGTCTGGGCCTGCTTCCAAGGCTCTGCCATGCTTTAAAATCGACCGGGCGGTTTTGAGCATTGCCGGATAGGCACTGCGCAGAAGCTGATTGGCATAAATCACCACGCTGACGCCGGCCTGAGCGAGTTCGTCTTCGTAAATGCTGTCAAAGGTGGAGGGAACGACCACGAGCGGAACCCTGTTTGGGAACGAATTGTACCTATCACAGAACTGGAGGATTTCGCCGGGATCGGGTTGTTTGGAATGGATCATGATTCCATCACATCCGCTTTCCATATAGGCTTGAGCCCGGGAAAGCGCATCCTGAATACCCGCACCCAGGATCAGGCTTTCAATGCGGGCAATGACCATAAAATCCTGGGTAATCTGGGCACGTTTCCCGGCCTGGATCTTGGCAGTAAAGTTTGATATGCTGTCCTGCTGCTGTTTTACCTCATTGCCAAATAGGGAATTCATCTTGAGGCCAACCTTATCTTCGATGATGACTGCAGATACTCCCAGCCGCTCAAGGGTTCGTACAGTATAGATAAAGTGCTCCGTTTTTCCACCGGTATCGCCATCGAAAATGATGGGTTTGGTGGTCACTTCCAAAAGGTCGTTGACGTTTACCAGGCGCGAGGAAATATCAAGAGCTTCGATATCAGGCTTTCCCCGCACCGTGGAATCCGTGAGACTGCTGGCCCACATACCGTCAAACTCCCTGATCCCTGCTGGAGAAGAGATGCGGGTATGCTCGATAATCAAGCCGGAAAGCCCGTTGTGAGCCTCGCTAATGCGAACGATCGGTTTAGCATGAATCAGCCTGCGCAAGGCAGCCCGGCGCAGATCAGGGGTGGTACCCAGCTCTCTGATGGCGCGGTTCAACCGGGAGGAGGAAATGCCCTGGGTATAGGGAACCTCGATCAGTTGCCCGCCCCACCCGGCAAGAGTATCGATGACCTGTTGACGCGTATCTTTTTGTACTCCCTCTTTCCAGTCATCACCGTGGACCACGAAATCTGGCTTTAAAGCCCTCAAATTTGGCCTGTAATCCAATGTTTCCTGGGGGATGACTTCTTTTACACCTTTGAGGGCACGGACGATTGTGGAGCGCTGTTCATAACTCAGGTAGGGAAGCCGTTTGTAGCTGGCGATGGCCTGATCGGTGAGCACACCCACACAGACATTACCATATTCTGCCGCCCGGGCAATGATATTCAGATGACCAGGATGAATAATATCGGCACTCATCCCGACATATACTTTTTTCATATTCAAAGTCTCCTGCGCAGGAACAAGATTCTGTTATCAAAAGCTAGTCCGCATCGGTTTCATAAGATGAAATGGCGGTAAAATCTGTCAATATCAAAGTGAATCCCGGTCACAGCCGGGTGAGATTGAAAACAAAGGTGCCTCACCGGCCACCAAACCGGCGTCGTTGAGATGAACTGATGATGGAAGCGTTTTGGCAACTCAGCTTCGAGATTTGCAAACTGGAGACTATCGGGGGACAGGATAACTTATGGCACACTATAATACTGTCCACCAATGAGATGAGTGTAAAGAAAAAATACTTGACTAGATACTAATGGGAGGGTTTAGTGCTCTCGTATGTGATTTGATGAGATTTTAAACAAGGTTCTTTGGAACCGGGGAGAGAAAGATGAAGACTTGTATTGCCATGATGGCAGCCCTTTTTGTGTTTTCGAGCCTGATCTACGCCGTGGAATTTCACTCCACAACCAATGGTGGTGATTGGATGGATGTCAATACCTGGCAAAACCCTGGTACTCCAGGTCAGGATGATGACGTTTTTATCCACGGTACTGTGGATGTGAATACAAGCGTTTTTTGCAATAACTTATCTGTCATTGGTAATGAATCGATGCTGAGAGGAGGGCTCAATTCTTATTGCAGCATAAACGTGGGTGGAAACATCAATTCCTCGGGATGGATTACCAGTAGCAACTACACTTTCACAGTGAATCTTTATGGGAATCTGAATGTCTCATACAATTTTGTGCCCACATATTTCAACTGGTTGGGGAGCGGGAATCGTACCCTGAGTTGCGGAGCTTCATATCAGGGGATAAAAACAAGGAGCACCACAACAATTTCTGCCACCATCGATACCATATTTGCCCTCAGTGATGTATATATTGCCCCGGGAGGCACATACACGCCACAGCTTAGCGGAAATGACCATCAGGTAGTGCTTTATCTCATCGACAGGGAGACCCGAACATCTTTCAACCTCTATTCCCGCAGCACAAAACTAAAGGATTTGCTCATCGTTGGTGATGGTAGCTCTATCTTCAATTTCAACAATGACAGCGGCTTAAGCGAACCAACTTTGCAGAACTGTGAGATGAATAATCTCACTCTTACAGGTATCCATAATCTGTACGCGGGCTGCACGCTTCGCAATGTTACAAACAACGGATTGATATACAATTCCAGCTTTTCAAGCTGCAATCTGAACCATTACGGTCTGCTGATCAATAATGGCCAGATTGGCCAGGCTCCCCACGGCTACGGCCTTAGTATTTATAGCTATGGCGATATTATCAATGCTGGTTTGTTCAATCCCTCGTACTTATATCTCAGAGGAGAAAATCCCCGGGTTTTGCAAAGCACCCAGAGTAATCCAATCAAAGCCTCCGGTTCAATCTCCGGAATTAGTGGTCTGGGCGATGTCTATTGCGGAGAACAGCTATATTTTGCCAATGTTTCATCCTTCAACGGGCCAGTCAACCTCAAGGCTTATACCCAGTCCGGCCAGGCCAAAAGCATTGGCTTCACTAACGTCAAAATCTATAATTCGACCATCACCGGTATTGCTTCCTCGGCAATGGAGGGAACAGATTTGTGGATATCCAACACTCCAGTTAGTAATCTCATATTACAGGGCTCAATATATTTTACGGGAAACTCGACGGCTTACAACATCACGAACCATGGCACCATCCAAAACGGGTCCACGGAAACGGGGAACTTGAGCATTCACGGGGACTTCGTAAACTATGGAACCATCCAATCCTATCCCCAAAGCTATAACCTAATTGTTTATGCCGATGCCAATGTGCTGAATTATGGCACCTGGACAGCATATAGCCTGAATCTAAACGGAACTGAACCACAAAATATCTGTTTTGGTGTAAACCATCCTTTTGCGGGTAGCCTTTTTACCGATACCAATTCCCAAAGTCCTATCCATGTGGTGGAAGAGGATTTGTATATCCAGGCCTCCCAGATGGACCTGAACAATGCTCCCTTATATCTCAATCCTGGTGGATTTGATCTGAATCTGACAGGTACAAGTCTCTATGAAACGGAGATAATCTCCAGCTTGGAAAACAACCTTAATATGAGTGGCAATGCCAGGATCTCGAGCGTAACCTTGAACTCTATCACCAATCTCGGTACCATGGAATTGATCTCCAATACAAACTTGAATGGAGACCTTGTCAACCACGGTACCATCCAAAACAATAATTCCTCTTACCACCTTAATATCAGCGGAAACCTCACCAATCATGGCACAATCCGCAGTTACGGAGGTTATGACCTGTATGTCTATCTGGCTGGGAATGCAAGCAACTACGGTGTGTGGAACAACTATTTACTGAATCTAAACGGTAGCCAGTCCCAGCAAATTATCTTCCCCTCGGGTCACGCCTTCAGTGGAACAAGTTTCGTCGACAGCAACGAGACCTCATCAGTGACGGCAATTGGAGACATCTATTTTCAAAACTGCAGCCTGAACTTCAATTCGGCAAGTTTGCTGCTGGCGGAGGGAGCTGATATGATACTTGATAACTGTAATTTGTATTATGCAGCAGTGCTATCCGATCTCAGCTCCAGGCTCAGTATGGTCAATGGAGGTTTCGTGAACTACTGCAGCTTTCAGTCCATCACCTTTGCCGGGCTGATCTCCCTATCCAGCAATACTACCATTGCCGATACCCTGGTTAATACTGGGATTATCCAGAACCAGAATTCTTCCAATTACCTCCATGTTTACGGAGATCTGGATAACCAGGGTATTATCCAGAACCATCCTGACGGCTATTACCTGTATTTGTATTGCTATTCAAACCTGGTGAATTCGGGCACGATCAGTTGTTATCGTCTGAATTTTTCCGGAACAGATGCACAAACCCTCAGCAATACCGGATTCATCTCGGTATCCTTGCTCTACGACACCGTCTCTGCCAGTTCACTGGAGCTATTGAGCGATCTGTATCTTACAAATACTATCCTGAATCTCGGTGGCTCAGTCCTGATATTGAGCGGTGATACCAGAGAAGGAAAGATACTTTCACTAAGTGGAGGATATCTCAGTAATGCCAGTATCACCGGAGGGAATTCTTCAAAATTGGTGATGAGCAACCTGGCAAATATATCGAATGTCAGCTTTGATGACATCATCTGGGAAGGTACGATCATTTTGAACAGTACCATCACTGTAAACAATCTCATAAACAATGCCACAATCATGAATTATCAAAACAGCTCGGTATCTCTCGATGTTTATGGACGATTTGATAACAGCAGCACCGGAATATTGACAAACAATACATACTATAACTTCACATTGAATGCCTATGGTGATGTATACAATCATGGCCAGCTCCGTAACTATGAGATCAATTTCCGAAGCAGTGAAAACCAATTTATCTACCACAGTCCTGAAGCAGATACAATCAGATGCAGTCATTTCAGGAAGTCCAATGCCACTGGGTCTCTTACGATGCTCTCGGATCTCGTCCTGAAAGCCTGCATAGTAAAATTCAATCACCAGGACCTAATCATGGAACAGGGTGGCACTGCTTATGCTCTCAATCTTTACGGGGCATA
>JAQUHL010000127.1 GCA_028683635.1 Candidatus Cloacimonadota bacterium | reverse complement strand
ACGGAGGGAGTTGTGTTTCCAAGGATGGAAAGTGCCTGCAAGTCATTGGGGGAGGCCACGGCGGGCAGGAATTCATACACCGTGCCATTGTTGGGATAAATGCTGACACTTGTATTTTCAGCGGTCGTGGAAGCTATTGGGACAGTACCGGGTGTAATACTATAGAACCAGCCCGTTCCACCGGGGCTCATGTTTATTCCGATAGAAGCGGAGGCGTTTTGTGGCTCTCCTGTGTAGCTACCATAGATAAAATCAATCTTGCCATTTTCGTAGAAACGGGCCTGGAAATTCATGGCATTTCCAGCCCAATAATTCCACTGGAGATTGGCATATTGAACTGTGAAGACTCGGTTGGGAGCTGTTCCGGTTGTCAGATAGGTAGCAGTTCCGGTTGCAAGGCTCATATCATCCCACAAGGGTGCAATAGTGGGGTGATAGGTTGTAGATGCAAGTGCGTTAGTAAGGTTGCTATATGTCTGAGTAGTTCCCAAACCTATCCAACCATTGGATGATACTTTCACTGCAGTGAAGGACATATCTCCATAAGGAAAGTTGAATCCAATCGGAACTTCACCCGAAATGGCATCGTCAGTGGATATATCTGTTAGATCGGTACCAGTAATTGCAGCGTAGGTGCCAGTCGTTGCGTTGAAGCTGTAAAAATCATCGATCGCAGCAAAAGACACACACACAAGCATTACCATGAGAAGCAGAAAATAAAAACGTTTCATGGCGTTCTCCTTCGTTTTCGTTACATATTCTTTTATTCTATCCCTTTGTATTAAATTTTGGGCATTACACATGGCAATACCGAAAAACAAGTCAATCACAAGGCTTTTTAGCCATAGAGGTAAGCAAATTAAACCTGCTGGTATTTGTCCAGAAAAAAAAGCAGAATATGAAAAAAAACTATGGTTAGGCCTCGGTTCAGGGCGGGGCACTCCTTAGCTTAGTGTGAGCCCAGTGTGAGCATAGTGTGAACAATGCGTGGATTTCCACGCATTGTTCACACTATGCTCATGCTTTACTCACAAAATAAAGGCAGTGCGCCAGGTGGTGCACTGCCTGTATAAGATCCGGAGAAAATATCCTCCGGCATTTATGGATCAAGGTTCGAAGAGCTTGAAGTGTTCTTCATCCTTGCGGACAAGTACGTTCAGGCGGTCAGTTTCCACATTTTTGAAAATGAGAAATTCCTCCTTAACTTCATCTATTTTTTCCAGAGCTTCGGGGATGGATAGGATCTCTGGGACTACTCTCTTGGTCTTGATAGTTTTGCGAGCTTTACTGGTGGCGTTGAAATGGAATTCCGAAGCACGGGAAAATTCATCGAATCCTTCGTAGTTTTCTTTCAAGGCTTTTTTCTGGTGATAGGTCACCTTTTCCTTGAGTTTTTTGATCTGGATTTCCATTTTATCGATGGCTGTATCGATGGAAAGATACATATCGAGCTCTTCGGACTGGCTTTGCAGGCTATAACGGGAAGCGTGAAGAGAAAGCTCGCAAATGTTCCGGTTGTTTTCCAGCGCAAGAGTTACATGCATGGTAATGATGTGGTCGAAATACTTTTTGAGCTTAAGACAAGCGCCCTCGACGTAGTCTCGGATAGCCTTCGTAAGTTCGAAGTGACGTGCAGTAATAGTGATCTGCATTTTCGGTTCCTCCTTGTCTTAGGTTTTGTGAATCGAAAGATCGCGAAGATCCTCAAGAGATTCCATAATCGCTTCGGAGAGTGTCGGATGAGCAAATACTATGTGTTCCACATCTTCGGCTTTGGCACCAAGGGCGATTAGAATCGATCCCTGGGCGATAAGTTCCGCTGCTTGAGCTCCAATTATGTGCATACCAATCAATTGGTGGTTATCAGAACGGGCAATGGTTTTCACAAAACCGAAGGTACTGCTCATTGCGATAGCTTTGCCATTGGCTGCGAAGGGAAATTTCCCTATCAGGATTTCGCCATACTGTTCTTTGGCTTGGGCTTCCGTGAGACCGATGGATGCGATCTCCGGAAAAGTAAAAGTGCATCGCGGTATATTTGTATAGTTTATTGGTTCCAGAGCGTGTTCGCCTCCTTCAATGGCGTGTTTGACATGCTCTGCCACATGCAGCCCCTGTTTGCTTGCCGTGTGTGCCAAAAGCATCTTTCCGGTGAGATCTCCAATGGCATAGATTTTGGGAAGATTGGTCTGCATGTTGTCGTTTACTAAAACAAAACCTCTCTCTGTTGCCAGATCAAGGCCGCTGAAATCGATGTTCAAATTGGGAGTGCGGCCCACACTCATCAGAGCTTGGTCCACAATGAGATCGGAGCCGTTGGAAAGCTTCAGACACAGCTCGTTATCGAGTCTCTCGGCCGCTTCTACTGCGGTATTCAGATGGATAGCTATTCCTGCTTTTTTGAGAGCAAGGGCAAAGCGTTTGGAAATCTCCTCGTCTTCGGTGGAAATCAATCTGGGAAGGAATTCCACGATATGAACCTCCACGCTCAAGGTGCTGAAAATCGAGGCAAACTCACAGCCAATTACTCCACCCCCTATCACGGCAAGGCGTTTGGGAAGCTGTGATAGTTTCAAAAGACCTGTGGAGGACAGAATATACTTCTCATCGATTTTGATTCCGGGGAGTTCTTTCGAACCGGAGCCTGTGGCCAGAACCACATATTCCGCTTCATAAGTTTCTTTGGATGAAGTGGTGAGCAAATATCCCTCTGAACTTCTGGACAGGGAGACGACTGCTTCGTTTACCACTGGGATCTTCCTTTTGCGGAAGATGAATTCGATGCCGGATACGAGTTGCTCCACGACGGCATTTTTGCGCTCGAAGATTTTGTTGTAGTCCTGAGTTCGCGAGTATTCAGCAATGCCATAGGTGTCAGCTTCGGATAGTTCACGCAGCAGTTCGGAGGTTTTGACCAATGCCTTGGTGGGGATGCAACCCCAGTTCAGGCATACTCCACCAAGCCTTTCTTTTTCGAAGACAGTGGCTGGGATACCATATTGGTTCAGCCGGATCGCAGTTTCATAGCCTCCGGGACCGCCACCTATGATGGCTATCTTTATTTTGTTTTCCAAGGTTCTGTCCTTAACGTTTATTTTTTCTGAGCCGGCTGTTCAGGATACCAAGTTCATCACGATATTTGGCAATGATCCGCCTGGATATATAGAGTCCCTCAGCGGCAAGCCGTTGGACGAGATCCTGGTCACTGAGGGGGCTGTGGTCATCTTCCTGTTCGATAAACCTGGCAATGTGGGATTTCACCTTCTGGCGGGAGACGGATTCATAATTGTCATCCCGGCCGGCAGTCGAAGAGAAAAAATCCTTCAGAGCATAAATGCCATAAGGAGTTTCGGCAAATTTATATTTCACAACCCGGGAGATGGTGGATTCGCTCACTCCCAGATCCTGAGCTATCACTGAATAGGTGAGCGGGAGCATGACTCCGGAACCATCATAGAAGAACTCGGGCTGATACTTGATGATGGAAAGCATCACCCTTTCCAAAGTCCGCATCCGCATGTAGATGGATTTGATCAGGAACTTGGCGGAATTGATCTTGTCCCGGACAAATTGCATAGTCTCCTTGTTAAAATCACCCCGGGTGATCATCCTCCGGTAGCGGGGGCTGATAATAATGTTTGGGGTAATCTGATCATTGATCACGACCACAAATTCACCCTCAATCATCTTCACGGTAACATCCGGGAACACATAGTTCGGGGAAGGATTCAGGATGCGCAAGCCGGGTTTGGGATCGAGCCGGGAAATCAGATCCCGGGCGTTCAGTACTGATTCTTCGGATACTCCAAAGTAGGAGGTAATGCGCTGGTAACGCCGATGAATCAGGTTTTCAAACTGCTCGTTGATAATACCCACCAAAAGCTTGTTTTCCTTTTGCTCTTCAGTGAGCTGAGCATAGAGGCACTCACTGATGTCCCGGGCAGTTATACCCTTGGGGGATAGCGACATGATGATCTCGTGCAATTCCTTTACCCTGAGAGCTTTGATCTGGTACATCCTGGCAAAATCCACCAGATCAAAACCCCTGGGCAAAAAGCCATAGGCATCGCAATTGTCCACCAGATCCACGCAAAACTCAAATTCCACTTCCGAGAGTTTGTAGGGGTACAGCTGTTCGAGGAAGATATCTTTGCCATCCTCTTCAAAGCGGATTATCGCCTCGGTGTGTTCAGTTTCGCTTTCGCCCCGATAACTATCATGGCCTAGGTGGAAATCATTCCATTGGTCGAGGATTTCGGTAAGCTCCTTGGCTTCTGAAATATCTGTGTTGGATTGTTCAGGAGCTTCAGATTCTTCGATGGAAGTGGGGCTTTCCGGAGCTTCTGGCTCGAAATTGTGATCTTCGATGTCATCTTCATCTTTTTCGTCGCGCTGTTCGAGAAGGGGGTTGTTAATCAGTTCTTGTTTGATATATGCTTCCAACTCCAGGATGGGGAGTGAAAGCATTTTGAGGGATTGGAGCATTTTGGGTTTTAGTGCCAATTCCTGTTTCTGTCTCAGGGACAAGTACTGATCTAAAGAACTCATTATTACTAACTCTCAAACTTAGTGTTCATTTGGAAACGGTCTCCTAAGTAAAGCTCTCTGGCTTTCTCATCGCTGATTAACTCTCTCGATGAACCCGATACTATGATTTTTCCTTCGTAGATAATATAAGCACGATTCACGATTTTCAAAGTCTCAATTACATTGTGGTCGGTTATCATGATTCCGATCTGTTTGTCCCTCATCCGGGCGATGATATCCTGGATATCGGATACCGCGATGGGATCCACCCCGGCGAAAGGTTCGTCCATAAAGATAAATGCCGGGTTGGTTACCAATGCCCTGGTAATTTCGAGCTTCCTGCGTTCTCCACCGGAAAGAGTGTAAGCCTTTTGCTTGGCAAGCTTGGTAAGATTCAGTTCTTCAAGCGATTTTTCCAGGCGTTCTTTGCGTTCCTTGCGGGGTAATTTAAGGGTCTGGAGGATTGCCAGGATGTTATCCTCCACGCTGAGCTTGGAAAAGATGGAAGGAGCCTGGGCAAGGTAGCCCATCCCCAGCCTGGCACGCTTGAACATTGGTTTACGGGTGATATCGGTATCGTTGAAAAAGACCTTTCCGGCATTGGGTTTGGCCAGACCGATGATCATATAAAAAGTGGTGGTTTTCCCAGCTCCGTTGGGACCCAAAATACCCACCACCTCACCCTGATTTATCTCGAGGGAGAGATCGTTTACAACGTTGCGTTTACCATACCTCTTGAGCAGGTTTTGGGCTTTGATCTTGTTCATTTCCATGGTTTATATCTTCTTAAATGTGCATATTCTTGTCAAGAATTGTTGTGGAATTTGTATTTTCCCAGGATGTTTTGTTTCATTTTTATGCTATCGAGCTTGCTGTCCGGTTTGAAGATAGCCTCGAAATACTCACCTGTGGCTTCATTTTCCAGATAGTCTTTCTCTTCACCCTTGGGTTGCAGATAAAAATATGATACCTGAGCCTCTCCGATAAAGCGGCGGATGATATCGTTCTCAAAACTGATTTTCACGAAGTCTGCCTTTACCCAATTTGTTTGGGGAGCATTTTTTTCTTCGGCGAAATACACTTGGCAGGAATCTTTAAGCTCTGCACTCGTTAGCTTCCGCTCGCTCAAATACAGATAGAACTCCTCAGCATTGGCAGTGGCAAAATCGGATTTAAAGACCGGTTTCCCGGTGAAAACAGCTTTGTCCTCCTTGAGGAAATAGATGAGGAAATCGCTGGTGGTGGTGTAGTCCCGGGTTCTCACTTCCACATTGAAGGTGGCAATTAGCTTGCGCTCCTTATGAAAGAATTCCATTTTTTCCGCTTTGATGAAGAGCGTATCAGTTTTACCAGTCTGCAGTCGTGGTTCCCCGGTTAGATAGGCATATCCATCCTTGCGGTCCCAAAAACCATAATTACTTTCTCCCCAAGCATTTTCGGCAAGATCGAAAGAGCGGACCTTATCCCACACGGTAATTTGCTCCGTTTTTCGATTGTAGGTGCCATAGTCACTTTTGAACCACCGCAGGCTGCCATCCGGTTTCTTTTCCGTAATGACTACTGATCCTCCGGCATTCATTACTTCAGGAATTCGGTAGTAAACCAGGCTGTCGGAAGTTATGGAAAGTGTATCTGCAGAGACCCTTACGCTTCCAAATAGTCTGGCGATCTTCTGGG
>JAQUHL010000126.1 GCA_028683635.1 Candidatus Cloacimonadota bacterium | reverse complement strand
ATTGGGATCCGGACAAGGTGTTTGCCATGCAGCAGGAGTGATGTCGCCCCTGACGGGGCTTGATTGGTTGTTGTGAGGTGCCCATACACAGGGGTTACGCTTCGCTCCACGCCCTGCCTATGATATGCCGCCCGTTGGGCTAAGGTATTCCAAACCACTAACCATTCACCGTTCACCATTCTCAAATACCGTTGCTCATCCCAATTTATCGAAAGGAGTAGAGCTTCGCCTTACAACCCATTATTCATTGGTCTTATCAGATTGATTTGTTAACAGTTAGCTGTTGCAGTGATGGAAAGTGGTGAAAATAAATCCGGGAATAGGGCAAAACGTCTTACGTAATATATATAGAGAGATGTTTTTCTGGGAGGGATTTTGGTTTTGTGCATTCGTAGCACAGGCTTTAGCCTGTATGTTATTGAAGACTAGTGTGTTACAGACAGACTGACGCATGTGAGTAAGGCATGCGCAGCATCTGTAACATAGACTGATGTCTGTCCCTCGCTGAGGGAGGGCACAAAGCGGCTGGGACAGGTATCAACCTATGTTACAGAGAGGCTAGCGCCTGTGGAACGGACGGTCTGAAGACCTTGTTACTGTCCCGATGACGATTAGCGGCGAAACTTTATTCCTCGTTGAGTTATGTCTTATCAAAGTGGAATCTGTTTTACTACCTATCCTCAAGTTTCAGCATTTTTACGGTACCGGAATAGCTGCCGGCAGTCATGCGACAGAGATAGATCCCGCTGGGCACGGCTTTGCCGGAAGAATCCCTGCCGTCCCAGGAAATCTGATGGGTTCCCGCTGCAGATCGATGATCATGCAGGGTTCTTATCAGTTGTCCTCTCAGGTTGTATATCCTGAAGGATACTTCCTCGCTGGCCTTGATCTGGTAGCTAAGCATGGTTTTTCCCCAAAAAGGATTGGGATGGTTGGAAAGCAGCTTGGAATCCAGAACCGGAGTGTTATCATCCTGGACAGTTGTTCCTTCGACAAGAATAAAATCCACCATGGCAAACTCATCGGGAAATACTTCCGCAGCATTATAAACCTGGGACTGATATCCCTGTTTGGAAACCAGGATATCATATAATCCCACCGGGATGGCAAATTTATACAAACCGTTTTCGTCAGTGCTGGCATCCAATCCATTGACAGTAACGGTTGCTCCCTCAAGAGGAAGATAGCTTTCGTCGGTCACCGTTCCAAAGAGGAAGCCAATCTGCGTGAAAAGGGTGGCATCGGCAATCGTGTTTTGCATTGGATTGATGGTAATGCCTTGTGAAAAAGGATAATACCCGCTTAAAAAGTAACTGATGTCATAATCTCCCGGGGGCAGATCGCTGATACTGAAACTGCCATTGGGTGCTGTGAGGGTTGTATGGGATCCGAGCTGCACCTGCACGTTATTCAAAGGCAATCCGGCATTGTTTGTAACCGTTCCGCTTACGGCACCATTCAGGGAAGCCGTGAA
Organism: Candidatus Cloacimonadota bacterium; assembly: GCA_028683635.1. Classification (GTDB taxonomy): domain Bacteria; phylum Cloacimonadota; class Cloacimonadia; order Cloacimonadales; family Cloacimonadaceae; genus JAQUHL01. The sequence continues at coordinate 4,799 of JAQUHL010000126.1, read as the reverse complement.
TAGCAAGCGGGTATGGGGAACGAAGGTGCTGGCAGTCCCGGGTTGAGCCAGATTGACGGGATCGTAGATGATGGTATCCGAAAAGGCTCTGCGGCAGCGAGTGGTGGTAAGCTGCATGCACTGGAACTTATCCAGAGAGCTGTAGTACTCTGGTTCCCAAATCCTTTGGAACATTACGGCAAGATTCTGATTGGAAGGGAACAGGAAGGGTCTGTCCAGATAGAAATATATTGAGTTTTGAGCGCTCGGAAAATCCTGGGTGCCATTGAAGACCATCGTGAACTCCTGATAGGGAATCCAGCCGCCATCAAGATTATCAAGGTCAGTGGCAGCCAGCCAGATTTTTACCGGAATATCTGTGAGGTTGGAATTGAAATTATTGAGCAGAACAAGGCTGGTAATGTATCCCCCTGCACCCCCATACTCAATGGGGAAAAGAAGGTACTGGCAGACGGAATTTTGGTAAAACATATCCAGGGGTATCCTCTCAGGATAGTTGGCAGGCGGAAGAGGCGGGTCAGTAACTGCGTCTATCACGTGGATACTCATGGGCTGAGTGCTGTCGTTGTAACTAAACTCATCCAAAGCCAGAAACACTTTGGCATAAAGCAATGATGGGCCTGCCTGGGTAGCAGTCCATTGCAGGGTGGCAACATCCGTTTCGCCACTTTCCAAGCTTGGCCCCTCTACTGATGCAACCTCAATTCCCGCGTCCTTATAGAGCTTGACCTCATATCCGGCTTGCGGGGTTAGACCATAATTTCTGATATTTACAGTGTAATTCACCTGCACACCAAGCGTCGGAGTGGGATTACCTTCGATGCCAAGGGCTGCCAGATCATTTTGGGGAGAATACTCGAGATTGAGATTGTCGATGAATATGGAACCATAGTTTAGCTTGATAGCAGGAAAATGGCCATCCCCTGAATAGCCTGCAAAACTAAGGATTTGTTCCTGCCAGGCGAGAGATAAGAAGGGATTTGTGGTTTCGATAAAAGTGGCAGCATTTGTGGGATCACTCATCACACCTATGCTAAGGTTCGCTGATGTACTCAAACTCCTTGCCATGAGCCTGAGCCGAAGAGATGTAATCTCGTATTCAGGCGGAACTTCCGGTAGCACGAGGATAACCTCGCCCTGGACTGCTCCTCCCCGGTACATCCTCAAAGAATTGGGAATGCTGAAGGCATTGATCACCGAAGTTTCGACCAAAGCACCCGGAGCCGAAATGACGCTGGCCCACTCCAATGGCAGATCAGGAACGAAAAGATCATCAAAATTCTGTTGGTAAGGAAGAGAGTTGATTTGGGCATTCAGACCAGTTAACAGACAGAGGCCGAATACCAAACTACACAATTTGTTCATAATTGTCTTCATCGGATCCCCCTTTGAAGAGTATCTTGTTGTTCTTTGAAACATACTCACATCCCTTGTATTTAAGAGAGCAGAAAAATACTAATAGTTACAATGCAAATTTTAAGCCAAACAATGAGCTCTCTGGGGTTAACAAAAAGGTTGACAGGATTTGACTTTCATTTAGTTTATGTTTATGAGGTATGAATGAAAGGAAGGAGAAACTTGATGGATCACCCACTCCCTTTGAATATGCAGCCGGAATTGTCCACCCACGGCAAGTTCCAAGACTGTTTAAAAGCAAGGTTCTGTTTCCTTCTTTTTATGCTACTTTTGCTTTCTGCTTCAGTGCTATCAGCTCAGACCCGGAACATAAAAGTGGGTATCTACGAAAACAAACCCAAGGTATTTATCGATGAAGCTGGAAATCCAGCCGGGATACTTGTGGATATTTTGGCTGGGATAGCCGATAACGAGGGCTGGCAATTGCAATTCATTCCAGGCACATGGGATGAGGGACTGGACAGGTTACGATCCGGTGAGATAGATCTGATGCCGGATGTGGCTTTTACATCGGAACGGGCAACCCTCTTTTCCTTTCATAAGATTCCCGTGCTCTCCTCCTGGTCGCAGGTGTTTTCTGCAAAAAACGGTGGGATTCATTCGGTTCTGGATCTGAACAGCAGGAGAATTGCCGTGCTGGAGGGTTCCATCCAGAAGGAAGTGACGGAATCCATGGTGAAGGGCTTTGATCTTAGTGTCATGATCATCCCCTATCCAAGTTTTGAGCTGGCCTTTCTGGCAGTGAAAAATGGTGAGGCCGATGCCGTGATTTCCAATAACTTCTTTGGCATGGCCCAAGCCAAAGAACTCGACCTCGAGGATACAGCAGTCGTTTTCGACCCTGCCAATCTCTTCTATGCGACTGCCCTGGGCAAGAATAAATACCTCCTTGAGGCTATCGATAAACATCTAGAAAAACTGAAAAAAGACCCCCAATCCACCTATTATGATGCGATCCGGAAATGGACCTTTGAGCAACCGGAATTCATCTTTCCCCTCTGGGTAAAACTTAGTGCGTTGATTGCTGCAATTGTTCTATTCATCAGTCTTGTTGCCAGTTTTATTCTCAAGAAAAAGGTGAAGATCCGCACCCTGCAACTGGAGATAAGCAACAGGGAAATGGAAGAACGGATCATCTCCAGAACCCTCGATCTGGAAGAAGCGATGGAACGGGCCAGGGATGCAGATCACCTCAAATCTGCCTTTTTGGCTACCATGTCCCATGAACTGCGAACTCCGCTCAATTCAATCATCGGCTTTACGGGCATACTGTTACAAGGTCTTGCAGGCAAGCTGAATGCTGAACAGAACAAACAACTGGGCATGGTTCAAAAATCTGCCAGGCATCTTCTGGCGTTGATAAATGACGTGCTCGATATCTCCAAGATCGAGGCGGGACAGCTTACCCTGGCATATTCGGAGTTTGATCTAAAAGCTTCATTGGATAAACTTACCGGCATGTTGGAGCCTTCCATCAAGGCCAAAGGCTTGGATCTTATCTTCGAATGTGATAAGCGGATTGGCCTGATCTGGTCGGATCAGCGCCGCCTCGAGCAAGTCATCCTCAATCTGCTCAGTAATGCGATGAAGTTCACGGATCATGGCTACGTGAAAATCACGGCGCATCTGGATGGTGACTACTGCCAGGTGACGGTTCAGGATACCGGTATTGGGATGAAGGAGGAAGATCAATCCAAGCTTTTTGAGCCGTTTTCCCAGATCGATACCGGCCTTTCCAGAAAATATGAAGGCACGGGTCTGGGGCTCTCCATCAGCAAGCGCATTATTACGCTATTGGGAGGCAGCATCGCTTTGGAAAGTGTACCGGGTGAGGGCAGCATTTTCACAATCCATTTTCCTGTAAAACATGGAGTATAAAATGAATAAACTTCTTCTGATTATTGAAGACAACGCCGAAAACTTCTATATGATGCACTTCCTGCTCACTAAAAATGGCTGGGACATCGTAAATGCAGAAACCGGACGTTCCGGGATCGAAAAAGCCCTGCATTACAAACCCTATGGTATCTTGCTCGATATTCAGCTTCCCGAAATGGATGGCTATGAGGTAGCACGAGTGCTGCGAAACAACAGCGAACTCGTCAATATCCCCATAATTGCCGTCACTTCCTATGCCATGGCCGGCGATAGAGAAAATATCCTGGCAGCAGGCGCAAATGGTTATATCGAGAAACCCATCAATCCTGATACCTTTGTAACCGAGATAGAACAGTATCTGGCTGATTATTACAAGGAGACCAAATGAAAGTCCTGATAGTTGACGACCATGAAGAAAACCTTTATTACCTGGAATCCATACTTGCCAGCAAGGGATTCACGACCGTGAAAGCTTACAATGGCCAGGAAGCACTGGATCTGCTTGAGGAAGGAGGATTTGAGCTCATCATCAGCGATATTCTGATGCCGGTGATGGACGGATTCACCTTTTGCAGAAGAGTCCGTAAGGATTCCCGCTTCAAACGGATTCCCTTTGTGATCTATACCGCCACTTACACAGAGGACCAGGATAAGAAACTCGCCCTGGAGATCGGGGCAGATGAATTCCTCGTTAAGCCTTGCGAGCCCCAACTATTTTTACAAGCCATCGACCGGACTTTATCCTCCGATGTTTCCGAGAGTACAGAAATTCACGACCTCAAGGAAGATGAACTCCTAAGCCTCTATAACCAGGCCCTGATCCGCAAGCTGGAGCATAAAATCCTCCAGGTCGAATCCGAAATAGCCCAACGCCTGAGGATGGAGGCGTTGCTCAATTCGATTCAGGAATACAGCAAAATTGGTGGCTGGGAATACATCGTTGAAGAACAGCAAATGGTCTGGATCAACGAAACGTACAAGATTCACGAAATAGATAATCCGGATGAGTTCACAAGCACGGAAAAGCTGATCGAAACAAGCCTGAGTTGCTATGACGTTGAGGATAGAAAGTCTGTTTTGGATAGCTTCAACGCGGTTCTGGAAAAACAAATCCCCTACAATCTGGAATACAGATTCACAACCCTTAAAGGAAAGAGACTCTGGATCCGAACAGCTGCTTCACCCATTTTCGAAGATGGCAAGATGATCCGGGTATTGGGCATGTTTCAGGATATTACCGAGCACAAGAATCTCGAGGAGGAGCAAAGCAAGCTCAAAGAGCAGCTCTTCAGATCCCAAAAACTGGAATCCATCGGCCAGCTCGCCGGTGGCATCGCCCATGATTTTAACAATATCCTGGCCGTTATCCTGGGATATGCGGAACAGGTACTGAGTAGTGAAACGCTCAGTGCGATGTCCCAAAAAGATGTTTCCGAGATCATGAAAGCCGGTCAGCGTGCCATGAAACTGACCAAACAGCTACTGGCCTTCAGCCGCAGGCAAGG
>JAQUHL010000125.1 GCA_028683635.1 Candidatus Cloacimonadota bacterium | reverse complement strand
ACGCAGAAATACTTTCTACAAACACTTCACCCCCTATCTGGGGGTATTTTTTTATACTGTGGATTTCCTCTTCAGAAGGGTTATGCCCAAGCTCCCAGTGATCCAGGGATGGTATTTTGCCATCACCAACGGGCGCAACCGTGCCTTTTCCGAGACTGAATTACTGGGTCGTTTCTATTTTTGCGGCTTTGAGCTGATCCACAAACGTGAGATTGATGGAATGATGCATTTCATCCTGAAAAAGGGTTCAGAACCCAGAACCGACCAGGATCCAACCTATGGCCCACTGATCCGTCTCAAACGAAAGGGAAAAGATGGAAAAACCATCTATCTCAAGAAGCTGCGTACTATGCACCCATATTCCGAATACTTGCAGCACTACGTATATCAGACCAATGACCTCCAGGAAGGGGGAAAGTTCAAAGATGACTTCCGGATAACGACCTGGGGGCGTGTCCTGAGAAAACTCTGGATTGATGAGCTTCCTCAATTCATCAACTTCTTCAAAGGTGAACTGAGCCTGGTGGGAGTCCGTGCCCTAAGTGATCATTACTTCCAGTTATATCCGGAAGATGTGCAAGAACTTCGGGTTAGATTCAAGCCAGGTATGCTGCCTCCCTTCTATGCCGATATGCCAAAGTCTTTTGATGAAATCGTGGAATCCGAACGCCGATATCTGCTCCGTAAAACGGAAAAACCATTTACCACAGACTGGATCTACTTCTGGAAAAGCTTCTGGAACATCGTGATCAAACACGCCAGAAGTAACTAAGGACTCTTAACTACGGAAAGAACGGAATAAACAGACAGGATTTTGAAGGATCTATGGGGAAACTCATCTACGAGGATTTGACATATCAGATCCGTGGTGTCTGTATGGAAGTTTACAAAGAACTGGGACGTGGATTTGTTGAATACGTCTATCAAGATGCGATGGCAATAGAATTCAAACTGGCCGGCATCGATTATGAAAAAGAATCTCAATTGAAAATATATTATAAAGGAAACGAACTGGAAAGATACTACAGAGCTGACTTTATCTGCTTCGGTAAGATAATTGTTGAGGTAAAGGCAGCAGCGACACTACAACCAGAGCACTCTCTCAGATTCTAAACTATTTGAAAGCAACCAGATATAAATTGGGGCTGTTAGTAAACTTTGGTGATCATTCCCTCGATTTTCGTCGTTTTGTGAATCTTCCAGATTATAAGCATAGTATTCAGGACACCTGAGCATTTTAATAATGCAAAACTCCAGAGCATATACTATCCGTAAATTCTGTTGTTTCCGTAGTACTACATAATATTAGAAGGCAATATGTTTAAAAGAGTTAGCCTTGTACTGATTTGTTTGTTAGCAGGCGCATACTTCTATTTGTATGGGCAGGTTCCCCTTTCCTTTTCTGCCTTGCCGGATTCAATTACCAAAGTCGGAGTGTTTTTTGCACGTGATCATGTGATTGATATCTATGCAGGTTATGGTGAGATTGGCAGGGAAGAGCGAGCAGAGCTCATATCAAAGAGAATTTCGGATCTCAATCGCAACAAGGTCTATCCCGATAGCATTTTCATCAAGTATCAGGATTCCGAGTATCAGATACTTCATGGCACTAAGAGACTGCTCAGCATCAGCAAAGCAGATAGTCTGGCTTTAGCTTCGCCTCTCGTGGAAATAGCTCAGGCATATCAGAGCGAACTCAAGCAATACTATCTGGAAGAGCATCTAAACCGTAGTTTCTGGCAAAACGTGACATACTATGCCATCATGGTTCTTTATCTTGCCATAATCATCCTGATAACACTTTTCTTGATAAGGATGTTAGGTAAGCTCATGCGCTATTTGATAGGTTTGGTTAGGCTAAACAGGATCCGGCATCCTGATGGCTTCTATTTCAAAGGGATTAGGTTCATCACTGCCCAGCAATTCGACAGTGTTTCGACCCTGTTTATTCGCCTGGTGAAGATTTTCCTGGTTCTATGGATTGTCTATCTTGCATTCTACATGGTTCTATATGTAATACCCGGGACGAGGGGTTTTGCCAGACAACTTCAGTCTTACATAATGCTCCCGATCAAGTCTGTGGGAAATGCTCTCATCAACTTCGTCCCCAATGCTTTTTTCATATTGGTGATTATTCTGATCACCAGATATGTGTTAAAACTCCTGGTCTATATATTTGGAGAGATCGAAAAGGGGCATCTGAAGTTTACGGGTTTCTATCCCGAGTGGGCAATGCCCACCTACCAATTGCTGAAGGCTCTGATCTATATTTTTACCATTATCATTATTTTTCCCTATCTCCCCGGTTCTGGATCACCAGCTTTCCAGGGAGTATCTATTTTCGTTGGTGTTCTGTTTTCACTGGGTTCCTCATCGGCAATCGCAAACATGGTCGCAGGGATAATTCTCACTTACATGCGTCCCTATCAAATCGGCGATATGATCAAAATCGGGGATAAATTCGGTGAGTTGAAGGAAGTAACCTTGCTTGTGATTCGCATAAAAACTCCAAAAAATGAGGAAATCACGATTCCCAATTCCCTCGTCTTGAGTGGACATATTAATAATTACTCCCGCTATGCCCGGGAAGAACGCTTGATTTTATATACCAGTGTTACAATTGGCTACGATGTTCCCTGGCGGAAGGTGCATCAATTGCTGATCGATGCTTCCCGAAGAACAGAAGGCATAAACCAGGACCTCGAACCCTTCGTCCTTCAAAAGAAACTGGATGACTTTAGTGTTGAATATGAGCTAAATGTCTATACCAGCTTCCCGGAGATTATGCCACCGCTCCTGAGCAATCTGCATAAAAACATCCAGGATACTTTCCGGGAAGCAGGAGTTGAAATCATGAGCCCAAGATACAATGCTGTCCGCGACGGTAATCAAGTAACCATCCCCAAAGAGTGATAGGGTTAACGCAGATTCTGCAAAGACGCAGATTCTCGCAGATTTTTAAACCCAGATTCACGCTGGATTTCTTTTGGCCATATACAAGTAAGTAAGAAGTATGAGTGGTTTAGATAACATATCTGTTATGCAATAACCAGCAATAAATACCCTGATATTTATCACCCACAAACTATCGTTCCGCGTAGAACTGCGTCTTTTATAAATCTGCATGAAAAACAGCGCAAATCTGCGTGAACCCTCAGGACTATATGAAAAATATCCACATCGTTGGGGCTCGGCCCCAGTTTGTTAAGCTTGCACCCCTATCCCGGGCTTTGCGTCCATATTCTAAGGAGATCATCATCCACACCGGTCAGCATTACGATATCTCTATGAGCGAGAGTTTTTTTACTGATCTGGATATTCCCCAGCCGGATTACAACCTGGATGTAGGCTCAGGCAGCCAGGGATATCAAACTGCCAGGATGATCGAAGGGCTGGAAAATCTCCTGATAAAGGAGAAGCCGGATCTGGTAATAGTTTATGGTGATACAAATTCCACTCTTGCCGGAGCGCTCGTGGCTGCAAAGCTACAGATTCCATCTGCTCATGTGGAAGCTTGCCTGCGAAGTTTTAACCGAACAATGCCGGAAGAGATAAACCGTATAGTTGCAGATCACACCTGCGATCTTCTGCTCTGTCCCACCAAGTCCGCCATGCAAAACGCTGCCTTGGAAGGGCTGCAGGAGAAGAGCTATCTGGTTGGTGATATCATGACGGATAGCGTGTCCTATGGCAAAAAGAAAGCTGCAGAACGCTCAAACATCTTGCAGGAGATATCTCTGTCCCCCAAGGACTATTATCTCCTCACCCTGCATAGGCCATACAATGTGGATGATCCGGTCCATTTAAAAATGATCCTGGACGGATTGGATAAGCTGGGCAAAAAAGTGATCTTTCCTGTGCACCCCCGAACCAGAAAGGTCATCAATGACACTCTGCAGCAATCCTGGAAGAACGTCATCCTCACCGAACCAAAATCCTATCTGGATTTCATACAGCTTCACCAAAATGCATCGTTGATGATCACAGATTCAGGAGGAGTGCAAAAGGAAGCCTATCTATTGAAGGTTCCTTGTGTTACTCTGCGTACCGAAACGGAATGGATCGAGACTGTGGAATCCGGATGGAACCTCCTCCTGCCTCCCCAAAGCAGGGATTTCCCGGGGAAGATTCTCAGTTTCAATCCTCCGAAAGATCATCCAGAGCTCTATGGTAGCGGTGTGTCAGAAACTATGGCGGAACTTATTCTTAAAAGAGGGATTCACGCGGATTAGCGATGAGTTTTGTATGAGTTCACGCAGATGTTCGCAGATTTTTGAAAGACGCAGATTTACGGGAATTTCGGTGTACTGGGGTTTTGGGTGAAATCAGTATATCAGTAATCCAAAAAATGATATGATACTTCATTTTGGTTTTTCCTAAGACCGATGTTGTAAATCATCATCGAAACGTTCCGCAAAATCTGCGTGAACTTCCCACCAAACAGCGAAAATATGCGTGAACCAAAACCATAGAGAGGTACAAACGGAAACTCAACTCGGCCTTCGCAAACGCATGATAATCAACACCATGTCCAATTATGGCAAGGTTATCATCGGGATTCTGATTACCATCTTTCTTACCAGGATCCTGTTTTTGGGCCTCGGCAGGGAAGAGTATGGTTTCTGGGCTTTGCTATGGTCGATCTTTGGCTATTCCCTGCTACTGGATTTTGGTTTTGGCGCTTCTATCCAGAAATACACCAGCGAGTCCACGGTAACTGGAGATTGGGAGCGCTACAACCGGATTGTGAGCACAGTGTTTTTTAACTACATGCTCTTTTCCGTATTGATAGCGGCCGGCACATTGGTTCTGAGCTTCAATCTGCATAGAATCTTCAATTTTAACCCAGCCAACGGGTACTATTTCCGCAAGGTAATGCTCATCTTTGGTTTGGGTTCAGCCTTGGCTTTTCCTTTGGGGTTCTTTACAGAAATCTTACGTGGTCTGCAAAAAATGCACACCCGGAACCTGATACAGATATGCTTTATGATTCTGAATTTTGTGGGGATGGCTGTGATGCTGAAGCTAAAGTTAAACCTCACTGGAATGGCTTTTGTGGCTTTGGGTACCAACATCTCAGCCAGCCTGACAATGATGGCAGTGGTGAAGAAGCTGATTCCCCAGTTCAGAATCAGGCTGAGATTCTATGACCGGTCACTTCTCAGGACGGTAATGGGCTTCTCAGTCTATGCTTATCTGATTTCTTTTACAAATCTGATCATCCTCAAGACCGATCAGCTTGTGATCTCGATTTTTGGCAGCGTCGCCATGGTGGCAATCTACCAGATATCCATCCGCATGGCAGATACTTACCAGCGTTTTTCAGCCCAATTTCTGGATAATCTCGGCCCTGTTTCTGCCACCCTCTTTGCTTCCGGAAACAAATCCAAGATGGCAGAGATAATGCTTCAATCTAATCGCCTCATGGGTATTATTTCCACCATGCTGCTCATTCCTTTGATCGTGTTCATCAAGCCCTTGCTAATGCTCTGGCTGAACCTGAATGACTATGCAGGATTGATTTGTGCGGTTATTCTGATGCTTTCCATGTATATCCTGCTGGTTTTCAGATCCAGTAGCGTCTATATCCTTCTGATGGCAAATGAGCAAAAGGTATTGGCCAGGGTTGCTCTTGCCGAAGCACTGATCAATCTGGTGTTGAGCATACTTTTGATCAGGGTGATGCCCGGGTTCGTCGATCTCTTTGGCATCGAAATCGAGAACTCTCCGATCATAGGGGTTGCCTTGGGGACCTTTATCCCAAATTTCCTGTTTGCCATTTTCTTCAATATCCCCAAAGCCTGCAGGTTCGCAGAGATAAAAATCGGATACTACTTCAAAATTGCTGTCCAAAGAACCATCCTGATTGGTCTTTCCACCTTTGGAATGGCATTGTTTTTACAATATTTGTATCACCCGGAGCACTTGATAACCGTCTTTTTCTATATCCTGATCAGCTTTGCCATCTATCTGATTCTGACCTATTTCTTTGGGCTCGAAACCTGGGAAAAGGGACAGATCAAAAGCTATCTGGGAATACTATCCAGGAGATCAGTGTAAGCAGAACCAAGCCAGTATCAAGTAATACAGAATTCACATTGAAATGACATAATCCAAGCCCAACCCTCTGCCTATGATTGAGTGGAGCACATCCCGATTCATCGATAAACGGACTTCCAAATCTGCTGGTTGTGAGGCTTTTCTGGATATCTATTCCCGCCCCCCCCAACGGAGTAGGGCTTCGCCCTACAACCCATTATTTACATGAAAAATACGGCTAACAAGCGCACAATTCACCTGTAGCTGAACTAGCTTAAAATTGGTTAAAATACAAGCCTCTTGTAT
>JAQUHL010000124.1:5275-6437 GCA_028683635.1 Candidatus Cloacimonadota bacterium | reverse complement strand
AGGCAATGTCTCGCACCAGCTTGCCATCATCGCTGTTGTAACCAGGTTTCGGCACTAAAAAGCCTGCCTGCCTCCCCCGTTTTATGGAAAAGGTGGCAAAGGGAAAGTAAAATACCGGAAAGTGATTTACATAGAAGATCACTGGTTTGCCCACAACTTTGTCCCCCCGGTAGAGCCTCATCTGTTTTGCCCAGATCCAGAAATCGGGTTCTTCATGATCACAGGTGGTAAACCGTCCTCCATCCACATCGAAGATATTTTTATCCACCTTGCGAATTTCGGTTCCATAATAAAAGCCTTTGTCCATTTTGGAGAGGCCTGCATAGAGGATGCCCTGCTGGCTTTCAACGTCGTAAAGAACGTTGTTGCTGATGATTATCTGGTCGTTGTCCTGCAGGACGGTCTCACCATAGCTGAAGGCTCTGTCTTTTTTGAGATCGATCTGAAGGGAATCCGAACTGATGGTGGATGTATCGTATCGAACGCTTGTATTACCAGAGAGATAGATTTGCTCGGTATCATATTGGAAGAAAATTTCATCGGCGTTATAGAACAGAGAATCCGTCTTGGCCACAGCCAAAGAATCGCTAACCATCACCGAAGCAGAATCCGCTATCGCAGCAGAATCGCCTGGGGGTAAGTTCGTAGCCTGGGCTAAGAGCTTTATCCCACAAAAACATATCAGGGTCAGAAGCAAAATGCTGATGAATTTCATAATCTCAATATTCCTCAAAAACACAGATTTGAAGAGGTTCTTTGTGTCAAGATAATCGTGGGAAAACACAAATAAAACATTTGACATCTGGGCTCCTTTTCAGAGCTTGGGATTTTTACACAATGGGAATAGATTTGGGAGATATAGAATGGAGATTTTGGTACGAACACTATCGCCAGATGAACTTGATGCCTACAAGGTATATACTTGGCCGATCTGGAACAAGGAAGTTTCCGAGTTTGATTGGTATTATGAGAATACGGAGGATTGTTTGCTGCTAAAAGGCAGAGTTGAAGTTCGCACTTCCAATGGGAAGGTTATCTGTTTTGGGGCAGGCCAGTATGTTACTTTTCCCCAGGGCTTGAGTTGCAGATGGAAAATTCTCGAGCCCGTCAGCAAGCACTACCGCTTCCGATAACTCATGGCAATCCGGATTCAAAACATTCA
>JAQUHL010000124.1:0-5265 GCA_028683635.1 Candidatus Cloacimonadota bacterium | reverse complement strand
AGAAAAGGAATTGAGGCAGGCTGGGAACTTCTCTCCATCAATGGCAACGAGATTGAAGATTTCTTTGATCTCCAATACTACAGCTCAGATTTCGAGCTTAATTGTGAACTCCTCGACAAGGAGAAAAACCTTCATCAAATCCAATTCATCCGCAAAACAAACAAAGCCCTGGGCATTGAGCCCGAAGCCTACAATTGCAGAAATTGCGCTAATAACTGTATCTTTTGTTTTATAGACCAGATGCCTCCGGGACTGCGAAAATCCCTGTATGTGAAAGATGACGATTACCTGTATTCCTTTGTGTTTGGTAACTATATCACCCTAAGCAATCTCCGTGAGGATGATCTGAAACGAATTGTATCACAACATATTTCACCCCTGTTTATATCAATCCATAGTACCAGTGCCAGATTGCGTAAGAAGCTGATGCGGTACAAAAAAAACGTGGATGTTTTGGCCATGCTGGAATATTTAGCAGACTGTCATATAGGATATCATCTCCAATTGGTTTTATTGCCTGGTTACAACGATGCCAGAGCGCTTTCCAGAACACTGGAAGATCTATTGAATCCCATGCTTAGGGTGGAATCAATCGGTTTGGTTCCCGTGGGGCTCACCAAATACCGTTCAGGCCTCACTAAACTGAAGCCCTTCAACCAGAAACGTGCCATTCAGACCTTGAATATCGCCAGGGATATTGCTCATAAACATAGTATTCATAAGATCTACTGTGCAGATGAATTCTTTATTCTTGCCGGGGAAGAAATCCCGAATACTGATTATTATGATGATTTTCCCCAGATCGAAAACGGGATTGGAATGCTGAGACTTTGCCTGGACAATTTTGAACGAAGGAAACGGCAGTTTCTCAAAGAACTTCGCAGGCACGACCGTCAACTGCTCTTTGTGACTTCAAAATCTGCCTATAAACATATCTTGGGAATTTGCGCATACTTAAACAGGATCCTGGATAAAAATCTGATCCGGGTGCAGCTGGTTCGTAACGACTTTTTCGGAGAACTGATCAGTGTAAGTGGATTACTGACTTTTCAGGATCTCAAAGAACAGATACTCTTAACAAATGAAACACTGGTCTTGCCAAACAACATTTTCAACCATGAGGGAGTAACTCTGGATGGTTATAGCCAACTGCAGGTCAAAGAATATTTTAGCTGCGATTTGCTGATTGTGGATCACCTCTTTGAGGATTGGGAGTGGATTTAAGTTTCTATTGACGTATATCATGTAATGAAAGAGTTTGAAAAAAAAGTGGGAAGAGAGTAAGAAATGAAAAAGTTTGTTTTCATCCTATTGAGTTGTGTTAGCCTTTGCCTTGTGTCCTGCCAAAGTGGTGAGCAGAAGCTTAACCGGGCAAACAAGGACTTGGGTACAGCCAAAAAACCGATCAAGATGTATTTTGTCCCCTCCATGGAAGCAGGCAAAGTTGTTCAAAGCGGAGAAGCCATTTCCAAAGCTTTGAATGAATTGACAGGCTTGCATTTCAAGGTGGCAGTACCCACATCCTATGCTGCAGTGGTTGAGGCCTTGGGATCAAATCAGGCGGATATCGCCTGGCTTTCTACCTATGCTTATATCCTTGCCCATCAGAAATTTGGTGCAGAAGTGAAGTTTATGACTGTGCGTAACGGTTTAAAAAACTACCGTGGGCAATTCATCGCCAGGGCTGATAGCGGAATTGAAAGCATCGAAGATCTTCAGGGCAAAGTCATCGCCTACACAGATGCTGCATCAACCTCAGGATATGTTTATCCTTCTGCCATTCTGAAACAGAAAAACATAGTTCCCAAAAGCCATACTTTTGTCGGAAGCCATCCATCGGCAGTGATTTCAGTTTACAACAAAAACTCCGACGCAGGTTGCACCTATTGGTCTCCCCCAGATCAGAAAGGCGTACCCATGGATGCCAGGGAAAAACTTCTGGATACCTATCCGGACGTCCTTGAACAAGTAAAGATTATCGGTTTTACTGAATGGATCCCCAATGATACAGTTACCTTTAGAAAAAGCATGCCCCCGGAGATTCTGGCAAAGATTACGAACGCTTTGCAGAAGTTTTCCACTTCTTCGGAAGGCCAGAAAGTGCTAAAGGATCTTTATGACATTGATGGGCTCGAGCCGGCAACTGATGCGGATTACGATGTGGTCCGCAACACTCTCAAAACTCTGGGCATGGATCCCAGTCAATATTTGAAATAAAACATCTTTAATATGATTCAAATAGATGCGTTGCGTAAAAGCTATGATGGGGTGAACTGGGCAATAGACGACATCTCGCTCAGGGTCAAAGAAGGAGATTTTGTTATCCTTTTGGGACTTTCCGGATCTGGGAAATCGACTCTTCTAAGATGTATCAACCGCCTGGTCGAACCAAGCTCAGGATCCATCAATTTTACCGGGAAAAACGTGACAACTGCTTCGAAAGCAGAGCTTAGGATCATCCGCAGAGAGATTGGTATGATTTTCCAGCAGTTCAATCTGGTAAAGAACCTAAGTGTGCTTACCAATGTGCTTTGTGGCAGGCTGGGATACCACAATCCTCTATCCCCATTTTCCAAGGACGATATTGAACTGGCATACAATAATCTGGAAAGAGTGGGGCTCGAGAAACACGCCAAACGGCAGGTTAAACAACTCTCCGGAGGCCAGCAGCAAAGGGTTGCCATTGCCCGGGCACTGATGCAGAAACCCAAACTGATCCTCGCCGATGAACCAGTCGCCAGCCTTGATCCTGCCACAGCGGATTCGATAATGCACTACCTCGGTGAGATTAACAACCGGGATGGAATCACAATTATCTGTTCCCTGCATTTTCTTTCTTTGGCCAGAAAGTATGGTAACAGAGTCTATGCTCTAAAAGATGGCAAGGGTGTTTATGAAGGATTACCGACAGATATCGATCATAAGAGATTCAAAGAAATCTACGGGCAAGATGCCCAGGAAATTGATATAAATTAGAGTTTTTGGACGATTCCTTCACCGCAGTTCCGGCAAATGTCGTAAACACTTCGGTTGTGAAGAATCTGGTTTCTGATGGCATTCAATTTACTGCCGAACCAAAGATCTTTAAACTGGTATTGATCTATGTTGCCAACTTTAAACTGTAGATCCTTGTCGTAACAGCAGATACTAAACTCTCCATCCCAATTGATCACAGGTTGAGTCCAGAGCCTGCGACAGCGGTTCAAAACCTTAGTTTTCAGTTGAATGCTCCCTTTTTTGTAGCGGGAGTGGCTTTCCTGGCTGGGTACAAAGGTTATATCTTCTTCGGTATAGATTTGAGCTGTTTTAATTTCCAGGCTATCTACCCCAATTTCCTTTCCCAGTTCATATACCTTGGTCAGTTCATGCTCATTGTGAGACATAACAATGAACTGCCAGACAATTTCAGTATGGCTTCTCAAGCTTTTTTTCCTGGCACAGAGATCTTTGAGGTTGGCAAGCACGAGTTCGAAATCGCCATTGATCCGGTATTGGTTGTAAGTTACACTCGAGATTCCATCCATAGAAATGATGAGTTTATTCAAACCGGAACTTAGAATCCGCTTGGTATCAAGAGGCAAACTGGCATTGGTGGACGTCATGGTATAAAATCCCATTTTCGAAGCAAGTTCCAGCATCTGGTAGAAATCCCGGTGCAGGAAGGGTTCTCCCTGGTTCCAAAGAATGAGCATCCCGGTATGGGAGGAAACTTGTTCCAGAATGTGTTGATAGCGCTCAAGCGGCATGAAACCCTTAGGACGGGTAAGCGTACCATTTCCTGAGGGACACAGTGGGCAATGGAGGTTACAGATATTGGTGGGCTCGATCATCAGAGCCGGAGGATGGTAATACACCATAGGGGTTTTTCTTAAAAGAGAGGCCTGGTAGCTGAGATAGCTACCCAAGGCATGTTTCAGTCGTTTCTTCCTTAGGAAGCACTTTACAAGGGGATAGGGGGACTTCACTTTTTATCTGAGTTCAATCAGGAATTGAGAATCAAGACCCAGAATATTGGTTTCTCCTCCATATTGTATGACGTCTTCCTCTTCTGTAATCAAACTTACCGTGTAGTAGAAGGGATTGATGTATTCTCCATCCGAATTGCGGGGAACATATTCCACTCGCAGATGTTTGCTTTCCCCGGGAGCTATGTTTTCCAGAGTTCCTATTTGCAAACCTGAGATAAAATTGTGTTTATAAACCAGGGCATTCGTGATGGTTACGTTGCTGTTGTTGACGATCTTGATCGAAGCCCGGTTGGGATCGATATATGCATTGAGGGTTTTTCCAGGTTCGATGATGATCTCTGTCTCATCCACGTAGCGATCCTGCACATCATCGAGGATATGATAGGTTTCTCCGATTATCCTGGCAATCACCTTTTTTCTGATCTTGCCGGTTAGGAAACTTTGGCTATCGGTATCGATTGAATAGGTGTATTCCTGCCCTGCCTGGATTGTAACAGGCGTTTCCCCAGGCAATTCGGTATAAACTGGATAGGACGTGCGATTTATAACTCTGAATTTACCGCCGGATTCGCAGGCTGGCAATAGCAACAGCAAAAATGGAATGAACACGAGTACAATGATGTGAGGCTTCTTCATCATGATCTCCTTGTCAGGCTTTTGATTTGCAGCTTTATTGTGCCTGATAATCTGTCAACAGATTTCAATAACACCAAACAAAAAAGCTCCGCATGTGTGATGCGGAGCTTCAGGAGTCAAGTGATTGGGGTTTATTTCATTAAGATGGCTTTTTTGGTGAGTGAACAAGCAGGTGTTTCCAATCTGAACAGGTAAACACCAGAGGCTGTCTGACGGTTACTGCTATCCGTTCCGTTCCATTGGACTTCGTGAATACCGGCTGGCATCATGTCTTCCACCAAGGTTTTTACTTTCTGACCACGCAGGTTGTAGATACTAAGCTTTACTTTTGCAGGAGCAGAAAGTGAGTATTTGATCATTGTGGAGGGATTGAAGGGATTGGGATAGGCATTGTAGAGCTTTGTTATGTAGGGCGTTATCCCAGAATCAGAGGTGCTCACATGGGGATATTCGAAGGCTACAACATTGGAAACATCGCTTTCACCTTCAGCATAGTATGTTTTGATGTAATACTGATAACTTCCGGAATCTGCTATTGCTTCTGTATAGAAAGATTCCTGAGTCTCGGCAATCTGCTCGAATTTTCCGGCATTCATCTTTTTGTAAACCTGGAAACCCTGTGGGGTAAACAAGGGTTCAACAGGTGGGTTCCAGCTAAGTA
>JAQUHL010000123.1 GCA_028683635.1 Candidatus Cloacimonadota bacterium | reverse complement strand
TCAATAACGTCCTGAGTGCTATCATTGGTTACACGGAACTGGCTTCAGATGAGGTAGCCCAAAACTCCGATTGTGCCCAAAACTTGATTGAAGTGCTAAAATCTGCAGGCAGGGCAAAAGAAATGATCAGTCACCTAATTTCTTTCAGCCGACAGGAAGAATCAAAAACGGAAGTAATCGAGCTTGTAGATCACGTGAGAGAATCAGTTAGTTTTCTAAGATCATATCTGCCCAGGACCATCAGAATCACGGAGAGTTATTCTGCCGAGACAAGCACAGTTATCGCTGTTCCGGGACAAATACACCAGATCCTGATCAATCTTGGTACCAATGCCATGCACGCCATTCACCATGATCACGGAGTGATCCACATCTCTGTGGAACCCATCGCTTTCCGTAGCAAGGATATGATTGTTTTCCCTGAATTGGAGCAATGCCAGTATCTGAAGATCTCTGTATCGGACAATGGAACCGGCATCGAGGAATCCTTGATTGACCACATTTTCGATCCATATTTTACTACCAAAAGTGCCAATGAAGGCACTGGTTTGGGGCTTTCCATAGTACACAGCATTGTAAATGCCCATCATGGAGCTCTTCGGGTAGAAAGCCAGGTGGGAGAAGGCACCAAGTTTATCGTGTATCTCCCTGTTTACAATGCAGATAGCTGGGGACAGGAAAAGGTGGTGGAAAACGGTTATGAAGATGTCGGCGGAATTGAAAATGTAATGTTTGTGGATGATGAACCGATGCTGGTGAGTGTTTTCAGGCAAGGCTTGATGAAACTTGGCTTCAAAGTGGAGGGGTTCAACGATCCAAGAAAAGCCTATGAGTACTTTGTGAAACATTCGGCAGATGTTGATATTGTCATTACCGATACAACCATGCCCTATATGAATGGGATAGATCTTTCGGAGAAGATGCTTGCTATCAAACCCAAAGTTCCGATCATCATCTGCACTGGTTTTACTACTCTGATTTCAGCAGAAGAAGCTGCTAATAAGGGAATCAGCGGATTCATTATGAAACCCTTTAAAATCAGAGATATAGCTTCAAAAATCCGAAGTATTCTGGATAAGGATAAGAAAAGTGCGCATTGATGTACTCCTCAATAAACTGTGTTTAACCAAAACCCGCAGTATTGCCAAAAACGCCTGTGATAAAAACCTGGTAAGCATCAATGGGAAACGAGCAAAAGCCAGTATGGAAGTAAACCCGGGAGATAAAGTGATACTTAAGCTGTATGGCTACCAGTTTGATCTGCTGATCAAAGAAATCCCTGAGGGTAATGTGGCCAAAAAAGATCTATCCAGATACTACGACCAGATATCCCGGTCCAAACTGGATAGTGATTTGCTGGATAATAATATATAGATACCATACCATGATTAATCATCAAGCAAACTGGAGATTGATGATCACCTGCATCGGTCTTATGTTGCTCATATGCCTGTGGCCCTGTGCTCTCCCAGCAGAATACAAGCTTGTTGTTGATAACGATTTGATTATGATTCATTCCAAAGATAGCAACGCTTCTCTGGCAAGAAACATTCTGGAACCGCTTTCCTCCCGAATTGAAAGTATGCAACTTGATTTGGGTATTTACGTGCGGGAGAAGGCAGTCTATTATATCATTCCCACCATGGATGAGTATAAAAGCCTTTCCCGTGGCAAGGAAAAAATTGTTGAATTCAGTGATGCCTTCTATTCAAATGATATTGGTATAATTTTCATCCGAAGCCCAGAACAGGTAAACGACAACTATCTCAAAATACTGATGCACGAGTATGTACATTGGTTTCTGGATCAGACCCTTTGGGATGCACCATTGTGGTTTCATGAAGGAATGGCCACATATTATTCCAGGCAGCTTGGGTATGAAAAATACTGGCAGTTTGTGAGTGCCAGGTTTTGGGGAAAATCCATGGAACTGGGGAACAGAGATTATCCACAGGATAAAAATGACTGGGCTTTTTTCTATCTGAACTCGACTTTTGCCCTGCAGTATATGAAGGATGAATACCCTGAGGCATGGAAGGATTTTTGGGATTACATCGCTGCTTTCAACCGGGAAAAACGAAAAATCTCCTTTTATAAGGCTTTTGACCAAACGTATAATAACTCAGGCAGCGGATTTTTCCAAGGATATCAGAATTATACCAAAAGGCTGGCTTTCTGGTATCTGGTTCTGGGAGTAAATTCTCTGATTTTTTCGATCCTTCCCTTCGTCCTGATCATTGGGGCAATCCGTAAAAGAAGGAGAATGAACAGCCTTCCAGACTTACCCGAAGAGACCGATACGGAATATAATGAACCACTTGATACAGAAGAAGGCAAGGGGCAGTTCTAACTAATCAACTCCTGCACCAAGCCCGGCAATACATCTCCTGCTTTTCCCGGATAGAACTCATCAATGAAGCTGTGGTTACTTGGCTTTTCCAGATTGACAGAGATTGTCTTTGCTCCCAGATACTTAGCCGTCATAACAAACCCCGCCGCCGGATACACGACTCCGCTGGTACCCACGATTAAAAAGATCTTACATTTTTTGAGTGCGCTCTGGATTTCCTGAAGATAATATGGGACTTCTCCAAACCACACAATATCAGGTCTTAGCAAACCCTCGCAACGCTGGCAATAAGGCAAATCTCCATCAAAGCTTATCTCGGGAAGTATAAATCTGGTTCTGCATAAGGTGCAAAAACAGGAAGAAAGCCGTCCATGCATTTCCAGGACGGATTTGTTTCCGGCCCGGGAGTGCAGGCTATCTACATTTTGAGTGATTAAAGTAAAGTGAGTATGTTCCTCCAAAGTAACTAATGCCTTATGTCCTGCATTGGGTTCTGCTTCAAGAGATTGGAGGTATCTGGCCATATAAAACCTCCAGACCAGAGCAGGATCCCTCTGAAAGGCTTCGGGAGTAGCCACATCTTCAATGCGGTGCTGCTCCCAAAGCCCATCAGAATCACGGAAGGTTCTGATCCCGGATTCGGCACTAATGCCGGCCCCGGTCAGAACAACAACTCGTGTGGCATGGTTAACTTTGAGCATATGATACTATTTCATCATCAGCATTTTTCGGGTAAGCACCTGCTTATCAACCTGCATTTTGTAAAAATAGACTCCGCTGGAGACGGGCTTGCCATTATCGTCAATGCCAGTCCAGGTAAAGTCATGATTCCCAGCAGGATAGTTTTGATGGTCGATCAGGGATTTTATCTTCTGACCCCTGAGGTTGAAGATCTCAAGGCTTACATTTTTACTTTGCGGAAGTGAGAACCGGATCGTGGTCGTGGGATTGAATGGATTGGGATAGTTACAAAGCTCTATCTTTTCGGGCATTTGAATCTGATCATCGCCAGATACATAATCTGCTTCCAGACGAACATCGTCTATGTACCAGCCCTCCCCAGAAGTGTAGCCATCTGAGCCGAACAGGAATCTGAAGCGAACAGTACCTTGAGTTTCAGGAATGAGGAAGGTGGCCAGTTGCCAGGAATGGGTTCCTGAATACACCCAAGTGTTAGCTGCAAAGGGCGAGGCAGGATTATTGTAGATCCGGTAGGGGTATTCACCCTCAGGGGTGATTTGCACCCACTCTCCACCATTGATGGACTTTTGAACCAAGCCCCCGTCCCAGGCCATACCTGTGGCTGTATTGTGGGTTTCGGCTGACATCCAATGATAGAACTTGAGCTGGGAATTCAATCCCAAGGGCATTTCCGGGCTCACCAAAGCTCCATAAGCAGAATTGGCATAGTTGGCATTTCCATTACCGCCAAATTTCATGGAGTAAGCTCCGCTATCAGTATTATTCCGGGCATTGCTGCGATGCCATTGGTTTGTAAAGCCTGCGTTGGGAGCGCTGGATGTCCAGCTATCCATCTCGTTTTCGAAGCTGTAATTGATAACCCCAACGTAGAAGGAAAAGTTTCCCTCTTCCCCGCTGCCATTTTCTCCGCAGAAGTAGTAGGGGATGTTTACATAAGTTCCGGATTCCATCTCAGGAGAAATCTGGATAGAGAATGCTTCGGTAACTGTTTGTTCAGAGTCATTCATGATCTGCGGGAAATAGATCTCATATTCTGAAAGTGTTATCAAAGGTTCCTCAGGCATCAGAATCATCATCGGCGAAAAAGCTATTCCTGAGCCTGAATTTTTCAGGACAAGATTGACTCCGATGCTATGACCGGGGAGGATGATTCCTGAATGGCTGTTCTGATAGCTTTGCACATTCAGGATCGGAGCATTCAGGGTAAGATATGCTGTTGAGTTTGTGCTGGCATCATCATATTGAGCAGTAACAATAAACGGGACCCTTGTTCCGTCTTCAAAGCCGGTATTGACTCCCAGGCTGAAGATACCATTTAGTTGGGCAGTCTCACCTGCCAGGATGGAATCGAAACTAACCGTTCCTTCGAAGATACTGATATGAGGTGAATTAGTGCTGATGGAAAGAGTTCCACCACTCTGTTGGTTAACTTGCCCCACATTTTGTAACACAATATTCAGGCTGAAGTTCTCACCGGCATGTAGAAGTCCATCGTCATCCACTGGTAATACGTTGTTGCACACAACATAAGCCATCTGGGAAGCGACAACTTCGAAACTTGTGCTATATGAATAGTAATTTGCTGCGTTGATAAACATGTGGTAGGTTCCGGGAGTGAGAGCTTCACTAAGACTGATTACAGCCAATCCAGCGCTATCTGTAACTCCATCATAGAAATAGTTATCACCCTGTTTGATAATAACCCGGGCACCAGGGGCATTGGTGCTTACCTGATATTGGGTGGAACCCACGATCCAGGTTACAGGCAATTGAGCAGTAATTTGTTGCGGAGTATCGGTCCAGATCATCATGGCAGGATCTCCAATCAGATTGGTTTCATAGGTAACCCAATACATAACCGGGTCGTTTGTGATGAAGGGGATGTTGTCAATTTTGGAATCCACGAGTGTGTAGCCAAGTTCAAAGATTTGTTCTCCGAAGATGGCATCGATGTACTGCCTGTGCAGATATTGGGAAGCGCCATCGGTAGAACCCTGCATACCCCATCCATAACGTGAGTGAGAGATCATCCCCGCTGCAGAATTGGCAATGCTGGTAAACTTTTCGGTGATACTATCCCCCACATAGGATCCTTGAGAGGTGTCCCGGTTATCAAAGGCACCTGCATAACAACCCTGGGTGAAATAGATGGAATAGTTGTGGTTGCTTCCGTCGTTTGAGATATTGTTGGCAGTAACCTGGTTATTGCTCAAACGCATGTTGTAAGTGGTGGATGAATGACCCAAGTGGTTCACAAGATTCGGTCCCAAAGAGAGCTGTGCCCGGATCTGGGTTCCTCCCCAGCCTTCCTCATAACCATAGGTACGGTCATAGAGGGTAGCAATGTTCCAGGTGTTTGGCACACCAACAGTTGTGTAGCCATGCATACTGCTGCCGCCGATCATTTCGTCCATATAATCACCACCCCAGGTGGGACCATCCCAAAGATACTCACCCACGAACAAAGCGTTCTTGATTTCGCTTTCCACGGGTGCAATATGATACATGAGAACTTTGTTTATGAAGTTAGCAATATCGCTATCATTGTTGTAGCAGAAACGGCCGATGGCAAATTCGGGAGCCAGATCAGCTTCATACATTTCTCCCCAATAGTTATCGTTATCAGTGTTCCAAGTGCCGTCGAGGCAGGAATAGTACATATCGGCAGGGATATCATTATCAGTCTGACCGCCTTGGGAGAAGCTTACATACAATCCCCTGTGCGGGATGACATCCGTGTCTGCTGCCAGAAGAACATGCTTGAGCGAATTCTGTTCAAACATATCAATCAGGTAATTGCGGATCTTCTGCTGATCATCCGAGCCAGGATAAACAGAGGTGATTTCCTGAACCGGTTTCAAAAGCACTGAATAACCTTTGGCATCATAGAAATCCTTCAAAGGTTGCCATTGGCTCTGTTTAGATTGATCAATGATGATGATATACTCATAGCCCTGAACCCTGGAAAGGTAGCTTGGCACTGCATCTGGATTATCCACGCAGCGACGCAGGTAATCACTGATGAACCTTTCCTGTTTGAGGAGGCTGGCGGATTCTGTGGCACGGCTTGAGACTTGAGTTTCGATCTCGACAGTGATATCACGGTAAAAGGTGAGTTCTCCCCTGAGAGGGTTGTAATCGAAGGGACATACAGCCGTGAAAGCAATCGGATGTCCAGCAAGAAACTCCGTCCTTAGGCCATTGTGGTCTGCATAGGGGAAGCTTTTATCTGCTGAATAGATGCTCTCCCGGGGAAGGGTGCGGGGCATGATTTCAGCTTTGGAAAGCGGATACTGTTGTTGCAGAGGCTCGATAGCCTTATTTAGTGTAATAGTCTGGGCATTGCTTTTGGATATTCTGATTCCGCTGGCCTCTGTGTTTAGAGGAAGCATAAGTTTGATACCTATCCAGG
>JAQUHL010000122.1 GCA_028683635.1 Candidatus Cloacimonadota bacterium | reverse complement strand
TTGCTGAAAAACTGCAAAAGTGCACTTAGCTAACTTATGCCTACTTTTTCAAAGCAACAAATGCCCTAATTACCACTCTGATTGCTACCTATATAAGACCTCTCAATAATTTCGGGGGGATGCGTAAAAGTAACATTTGCAAACAATTCCCGGATACCGTAGGTCCCCATGTGGAAGTTTTCACTGAAGCTGGTTACAAAAGCCTTCAGACCTTTAACTTGTACTTCACCCAGGGATATTTCCTCAAGCTCAACAAGCTGCTCTCCGCTTTTTCCCAGAGGCTTGGGAACCAGGTTCAGATCGGCACATAAGCTGCTATCAATCATAGTGATACCCCCGGTATCGAGTACCAGTTTGTGGGTTTGGCCATTGATTTGGGCATCCAGACAAAGTAGATGAGTTCCAGAAATGCTGAAGGGAACCTCAATCTGTTTATCAATATTTGCTGTGCCGCCCTTGAGCTTGGCTACCATAGTAGTTTTAAAAGATGTACAGCTGCATAGAAGCAATAGAATATAAAGAATTGGAGTAAGTTTCATTTTGGCACCTCGATATAGTTCAGATGCCTAATACCTCACAAGTCAGAGACCTGCCATGCAAGGCTTCGGCAAAGGAGCTGAGTTCCTGGTCAGATAAGTGGGGAACCTCGCTAAGGGCATAAGTTTTCCCCAGGCAGGGATACTTGGCTCTGCCATATTCATGATAAGGCAGGATGCGAATTTTGGTAATACCGTTACTTTGAGCAAGATTGGCAACCCAATCGATGAAAGCCGATGTGGCATTTACTCCCGGAATAAGGGGCAGGCTGAGCGTGATCTTCTCTGCGCCCAGACAGTCGCAAAGCCTGGATAAATTTGCCAGGATGGGATAAATCGGCCGTGATGTATATTGGATGTAGCCTTCGTTGCTAAGATGCTTGATATCGAAATAGACAAAATCGATCAGACGAAGCCCTTCCGGATCAAGATCAGGAGGAAAGCACCCACAGGTTTCCAATCCCAGAGTGAAGCCTGCATCTCTGATCTCTCTTGCCAGGGCAAAGGCAAAACCCGCTTGGGCGAGAGGTTCACCTCCGGAAAAGGTAATTCCTCCACCGGAGTTCTGATAAAAGCCTCGTTGAGGGAGGAGCCTGGCCATCACATCCTCCACACTCCACTCTTTTCCGGCGAGCACCAAAGCACTTGTTTTGCAAGCCGAAACACACTCATGGCTGCTACAGTGGGCACACTTGGATCTGTCTATCCGGTACTCGCCATCAAAGGATATCGCCTTGCTGGGACAGGCCTCTTTGCAAGCTTCACATTTGATGCAAAGTTCGCTGTGATACAGAGGTTCAGGGAAAAAGGCCTGGCTTTCGGGATTTGAACACCACTGGCAAGCTAAGGGACAACCCTTGAAAAAGAGCACAGTTCGGATGCCAGGCCCATCCTGGGTAGCAAAATCCGAAATATCAAAAAGCATCCCCCTCACAGGCGATGTTCTGTCCTGGCAATAATCTCATCCTGCATGGATTTACCCAGTTCCACAAAGAAAGCTGAGAATCCCGCCACACGGACGATCAGGTCTCTGTATTCTTCCGGTTTTTCCTGTGCTGATCTCAGCATCCTGCTATCTACTACATTGAATTGAATCTGGAATCCGAGAGTATCAAAATAGGTCTTGATCAGCGAGAGCAGTTTGCGGGATCCCGATGCACCCTGGATACTGGAAGGCAGGAACTTCATATTGTGCAATCCACCCCGAATCCTGGTGTGGTCAATCTTTCCTGCTGATAGCAAGACAGCGGTGGGACCGGATACATCAGTTCCCGGGAATGGTGAGGTAACTCCATCGGCCAGAGTCTGATGGGCTATCCTGCCATCAGGGGTGGCTCCGCAGGCTTTGCCAAATGGTGCATGAGTGCTGATCGCCAGCATGGATGGATCGTAAGGCTCGCCAAGATAGTTCTTTTGTTCTGCCACGAAATCGCAATATTTATTGAAGAACTCCTCATAGAACAGGTCTGCCCGGGAGTCGTTGTTTCCCCATTTGGGAGCAGCGAGAGCCTTTTTGTGCAGCCCGGAATATCCTTCCCAGTTATCCTTTAAGGCACGTCTCAATTCTTCGAGACCGGAGATTGCCTTTGTATCGATGAGTTCATTCACAGCTGCAAAACTGTTCACGACGTTCACCATTCCGCTGCTGAGGGTGGTGGGAGAGCCATTTATGATCGCTCCTCCGTCATCCAGAGATTTTCCGTGTCCGATGCAATCTCTTACCAGCATCGAGCAATAGATCAGGTTGCAGCTATTGCGGTGTGCTGCCATCACATAGTTCCAATAGCGTTGCCAATAGCGAATGCTAAGCTGCAGGAGATAAAGATAGTTTTCTTTCAGTTGGGCAGGGTTTTGGGGCAGCTCACAAGGATGCAGCTCAATCCCAGAGCAGGGATCCTTGCCTCCATTCATGGCAAGCTCAAAGACCTTGGCATGGTTAATGAATCCTGCCTGGACGATGCCATAGCTCATTCCTTCCAGGGTGGGTTCCGTGCATCCTCCCATGGCAGCATATTTGCGGATGGTGGCCAGGGGCAGCTTGCTCTTTTCCAACTCATGCTGAAGGTAGATTTTGGTATTGAAGAAGGCCGGGAACCCTACCCCGGTTTTGACGCAGTCAATAGCCTTCATCAGGAAAGCATCGCTGGCTCTGTCATCATACCAAATGGAAAGAGTGGGTTGAGTGGTCTGGCAATTGATCGCAGATTGCAGCACCAGGATGGAAAGCTCATTATCGGCAGGATGGCCATTCTCGTCCATGCCACCCAGGATCATATTTTGGTAAAGATTTCCGGAGCCCAGTCCTTCCCAGGAGAAGGACGCCATATATTCAATTTCGGTGAGCTTGATCCGGAGGGCTTCCAGCAGTTCCAGAGCTTCATCCCGTGTAATCTTCCCTGCCTCGATATCTTTCTTGAAATAGGGATACATATAACGGTCGAAGCGTCCTGGTGAATATCCCAGATGAGCTCCTTCCAGGTGACCTGCGAGATAAATGAACCACCAGGCCTGCATTGCCTCACGGAAGCTTTGGGGTGCATGAGCCGGGACTCTTCCACAGATTTCGGCAATGTTGAGGAGTTCCGCTTTACGAAAAGTGTCCTGCTCCTTTTTAGCAAGCTTTTTGGCCTGTTTGGCATGGTTCCTGGCCCAATTGATGGCTGCTTCCAGCACCCTGATTCCTGCCCGGTAGAAATAGAGCTTTTCCGAGGAAGCAAAATCTGTAATCTCCAGAAGCTCAATTTGCTTTTGCGCCCGGGCAATCACTCCCAGGAGACCTTCGGAGAGTGCCGTCTCAAAATCCAATACGAACCTGCCCTCTGGAGCTGGATCGTGAGGAGCCGTATAAAGCCCCATCTGCCAGCCGTTTTCAATAAACTCAGCCTGGGGAAAGGATTCTTTCCAGACCCTGTCGCTTTCATCCTGCATACAGCGTCCCTGCCAGTAATAGGCAAGCTCATTGAGCTTTTCTTTATCGCTCCTGGAGATCAGAAACTTTTTGCCGAACATCTCATATTTACCGGCTTTAGCAAGCTGAGCGCTGAGATCGATCCCTCCACCGGTACCGATATCGGTGAATTTATCCTGGGCTTCCTGGGCTTCCCGGTTGAGCTCCCGGATCACAAACTGACAGGCATAGTTCAGATACGGGATCGCTCCCCGAACAAAACGTGTTTTAGCACCCACCAGCAGTTCGCCTTCCCGGATCTGGGGGGATAGATTTTCTAGAGCGTGAGCATGGCAGAAAGCCCGGCGTTCCAGAGGATTGAATCCATCACTTGCTTGATGGGCAGTTGTGTATAAATCAATGTATTCCAAATCGATATGAAGAGGGGAACTGAGATATGCCTGGCGAAGCTGAGAAATTCTCTGGGTAGAGGGTTGGGCCTGAACTTCCCGGCGGATAAAATCGGCTTTACGTTCCATAATTCATCTCCTTGATGTTAAGCAATGATCCTGAGTGGGACCTTTTTTTACCATAGAAACTTTCTGCTTCAGGAGTCAAGCAATTTTTGAGAGCCATAAGCAAAGCCACATCCAAAAAACCGTTGCGCATCCCGATTTATCAAAAGACAGACTTCCAAATATGCTGGTTGTGAGGCTTGTTTTTGAAAATCTATTCCCGCCCACCACCCAAAAGGAGTAGGGCTTCGCCCTGCAACCCATTATTTAATGGTCCTCCAAAGTTCTTACCAGGGACAAGGTAAAGAGCGCTTTATCAGAGGCTTCTGCTTACGTAGCGGGAAAAGTCCTTGCCCAAAATACCGCCTTTATAAGTTTGGATTTCTTAAGTCTTAGTAAGTACACAAAAATAGATAAATCAAGAGGAGAAAAGAAATGGCGTTTAACCTAAGAAACCGTAACTTCCTGACCCTGATGGATTTCACCCCTCAGGAGATTAACTTTCTGTTGGAGCTTTCCGCAGATCTTAAGAAGGCAAAATACACGGGATGTGAGCAAGCCCGCCTGAAAGGCAAGAACATCGCTCTGATCTTTGAAAAGGATAGCACCCGCACCCGTTGTGCCTTTGAGGTTGCAGCCCTCGACCAGGGAGCACACGTAACCTATCTTGGTCCTACCGGGTCTCAAATGGGTAAGAAAGAATCCATTGCCGATACGGCGAGAGTGCTGGGCAGAATGTACGATGGCATCGAGTATCGTGGCCATGGACAGGAGATTGTGGAAGAACTGGCCAAGTATGCCGGCGTTCCTGTGTGGAACGGGCTGACCAATGAAGATCATCCCACCCAGGTGCTGGCGGATTTTCTCACTGCCATGGAACATCTGAAGAAACCCCTGAATCAGATGGTTTTCGTTTATGCAGGTGATGGAAGAAACAACGTTGCCAATGCCCTGATGATCGGAGCAGTGAAGACCGGCATGGATTTCAGGATGGTGAGCCCCAAAGAGCTCTTCCCTGCCAAAGCCCTTTTGGATAAATGCAAAGCTGTCGCCAAAGTAACAGGCGCAAAAATCACCCTTACAGACAACGTGAAAAAAGGTGTCAAGGATGCAGACGTGATCTACACTGACGTTTGGGTCTCGATGGGCGAGCCGGACAGCGTGTGGGAATCCCGGATCAAGCAGCTTAAGCCTTACCAGGTAAACAAGGAAATGATGCAGGCCACAGGAAAATCCACCACCCTATTCATGCATTGCCTTCCAGCTTTCCACGATCTGAAGACCACTATCGGCAAAGAAATCCACAAGAAATACGGTCTTACCGCCATGGAAGTTACGGATGAAATCTTCGAAAGCACTCAATCCGTGGTCTTTGATGAAGCCGAAAACCGCATGCACACGATCAAAGCCATTATGGTTGCCACTCTGGGCAGCTAATCAGGCTAAAGATAAACTTATCAGGCAGGGATGTCGCCATCCCTGCTTTATTTTTGAGGGTAGTAATAGAGCTGTTTATCGTCGTTACGCCAGGAGTAATACACCTGCCCGACGTAGATGGTATGGTCTCCACTTTTCACCTGGGTCACAACCTCACACTCCAGACAGGCTGCTGCTTCCTTGAGCACAGGTAGCTTTGCCAGCTTACCTGGCAGGAATTCAACTCCACCGGCCGTGAATTTATCGATATCCCTGCCGGAATTTGTCCCACAGAGGCTGAGCAACTCTTTCTGCTGGATCGAGGGAAAGACCAGGTTAAAATAGCGATAGTCCTCAAGACAGTCATGTGAATAGCGGGTATGCCCTACAGAGATGGCAAACATCGGTGGCTGGAT
This sequence comes from Candidatus Cloacimonadota bacterium, assembly GCA_028683635.1. Taxonomy (GTDB): domain Bacteria; phylum Cloacimonadota; class Cloacimonadia; order Cloacimonadales; family Cloacimonadaceae; genus JAQUHL01. The sequence continues at coordinate 697 of JAQUHL010000122.1, read as the reverse complement.
GGACGTCCTCATAAACCACTCGAGGGTAATGAGGTTAAATTGTCCATCGGGCTTTCTGGTCACTGCCATCACCACTTTGGCAGGCAAATGAACTTTGGAATACACTTCCGAGATATCAAGCTGTTTGATCATGTTTTTCTCTCCAAAACCGTCTAATTCATATAAGATAGTATATTCAGAATAAGACCGATGCGCATCCCGATTTATCGAAAAACAGACTTCCAAATATGCTGGTTGTGAGGCTTAGCTTTGTAAATCATTTTCGCCCACCACCCTAAAAGGAGTAGGCCTCGCCCCAAAACCCATTATTCAATGGTATTAGAATTATCATTGAACCAAATCTCCACTCCGGCACAAAGGTATTGACTACTTTGACAGCCTGATTTTCCTTGACTCTCAAGACAAACACTCTAAGATAAGGGATGTTGATATGCGCAGGATAATGATCCTAATTGTGTGCCTTACTTTTCTCCTGGGAGCATGTGGAAAAGTGATGAGATCTACCAAGACCAAAGTTACCTTCTGGCATGGACTGAGTGGTCCCATCGGCGATGTCCTCACCCAGATGATTCATGATTTCAATAAAACCCATCCCGATATCGAGATAATCGCCAACCCCATCAGCAGCTACAATGCCCTTTCCCAGAAGCTTATGGCTTCCATCCAGGCAAAGAAGCAGCCGGACATTGCTCAGGTA
>JAQUHL010000121.1 GCA_028683635.1 Candidatus Cloacimonadota bacterium | reverse complement strand
AACTCGTATGCAGTAGCTTTTTTGCCTTTGGAGAGTTGGGTGCACCCAAAAAATCCGCATATATCTTCTGTATCGAAGGATTGTTGTGAGACTCGCGGTGTTCAAGTGCTTCATCTTCCTTATAAAGGCCTTTGGCTCTCGCCAAACGCACCTGATTCGTAGAACGGTAAGGCTGTCCACCACCACCGACGCACCCTCCCCGGCAAGCCATGACCTCGACAAAGTGATATGGTGTCTCTTTGCCCTGAACCTTGGCATCCCGGATTTCGTTCATAACCTTGGAAACATTGCCAAGCCCCGAAGCGACTGCTATGCGGATCTCGTGCCCCAAAATATTGATCGTACCCCGTTTGATTCCCTGATATCCTCTAAGGAAATCAATCCTGGGATTGGGCAATTCTGTTCCTGTAATGAAGTAATAAGCCGTTCTGAGGGCAGCTTCCATAACTCCACCAGTAGCTCCGAATATCGTGCCCGCACCTGTGTATTCTCCTAAAGGACTGTCGGCCTCTCCATCATGCAGTTTAGATAGATCGATACCCCGGGTTTTCAGCATTCGTGCCAGTTCTCGGGTTGTTATGGTGAGATTTACATCCTTGTGTCCGGAGGCATACATATCTTCCATGCGTTCGATTTCATATTTCTTCGCAGTACAGGGCATTACTGATACGAGGAAGATTTTCTTAGGATCAATCCCCATCTTCTCTGCCCAATAAGTTTTGGTCATCGTTCCCACCATCTGGTGAGGAGATTTGGAGGAGGAGAAATAGGGAATCATGTCGCTATGGAATTTTTCTAAATAATCGACCCAGGAAGGACAGCAGGTAGTGATCAAAGGAAAGGTTTCGGGATGGTTTTTGAACTTATGGACAAACTCCGAAGCCTCTTCCATGATCGTCAGGTCGGCGCCAAAATTTGTATCAAACACATACTGAAAACCGAGCATCCTCAGAGCAGTGTACATCTTCCCCACCACGTTGTGTCCGGGTTTATATCCAAACTCCTCACCCAAAGCTACGCGTACGGCCGGAGCTTCCTGCGCCACCAAAACCAAATCCGGATTATACAGGGCTTCCCAAAGTGGATCAGAGTCGTCGCATTCATAGATGGCTGCGACAGGACAGTAAGCCGAACATTGACCGCACTTTACACATTCAGAGCTCTCAAGGGGACGATTGAAAGTAGGCCCCACGAAGGTATCAAATCCCCGTTCTGAATTTTCCAGTGCATGAACATCCTGGACAACGTTGCAAACATAGGTACAACGTCCACATTGAATACAGTATCCCGGATCCAGTGTGATCGAAGGTGAAGATTCGTCCCGATCATAACGTTTGCGTTTCAGTTTTTTCAAACTCATGTGCCTCACGGCTAATTGCTGGGCGAGAGCCTGGAGTTCGCAACGTCCGTTTTTAATGCATTCAGGGCATTTGTTGGGATGGTTGGAGAGGATTATTTCCAAAGCTTCCCGGCGTAATTTCAATAGTTTTTTCGTGTCCGTTATTATCTTCATGCCTTCTTCGCAAGGAGTAGTACAGGACCTGATGGGTTTTCCATTGATTTCCACCATGCACACCCCACAGTTTCCAAAAGCTGGTAGATCCTCATGGTAACAAAGGTGTGGCACCGGAAATCCGGCTTTGGTGCAAGCGTGCAGCACTTTGGTATCTTTGGCTACCTGAATCTGTTTTCCATTAACTATTACATGTATCATCAGTCACTCCTGAGATGTAATTTTCTTTTTCCCAAGTTATAGACAGGCATGATAATTGTCAAGCGGAGAAGATTGAAGATACGAGTTATGGTCTTACAGCATTAGCCAAAACTCTCAGTATCATGGGAAGACAAGCTCTTCGCCCTGGACAAGTTTGATGCATGAATCAAGATTTCTCTTGACAACAAATCCACCTCAAAAATAGTGGCAAGACGTTAACGCGAGGTGGAGCAGTCGGTAGCTCGTCGGGCTCATAACCCGAAGGTCGAAGGTTCGAGTCCTTCCCTCGCTACCAATTTTGTAAGGAGACGCTAACAATGAGTTTCGTCTCCTTATTTTTTTGTGAATGGCGGCGTAGCTCAGCTGGTTAGAGCGTCGGAATCATAATCCGCAGGTCCGGGGTTCAAATCCCTGCGCCGCTACCACAATTTGCGCCAGTAGCTCAGTAGGATAGAGCAGCAGCCTTCTAAGCTGCGGGTCAGGGGTTCGAATCCCTTCTGGCGTGCCACTTTAATCTGTTTTTGCCTGGTGGGTGTAGTTCAATGGCAGAGCACCGGATTGTGGTTCCGGGCGTTGTGGGTTCAACTCCCATCACCCACCCCACATTGTAAGCCTCCGGTTATGAGTTATCCGGAGGCTGTTTTTCGCTTCAAGTTTTTTGTATCTACATTGAAAATATCTATTTCAATACCATGATTTTAATCACTTTAACTCTTCCTGAAGGCAGGCGGAGCCGGCAAAAATATATTCCATTAACGACCACCAGGTTCTGATCGTCCCGCAAATCCCAAGTAGTGTGATGATAACCCTTGCCGGGATTACCATGAAACAGGGTTTTGAGCTTCTGACCCCTTAGGTTATAGATTGTCAGGTCCGTTACTCCATCTCCAGGAACCGCATAGGCAAATACGGAATGGGATTGAATGGGGTTGGGGAAGTTTTTGAGATGCATCTCATCGAAAAACCCAGGGGTATCGTTATCATAACTTAAAGAAACAGGGATATTTATCCGTGAAAACCCATTATAGAAAATCTCCAGATTCAGCAAGCAGGGCAGTCTTGGAAGGAGGTTTTGGTTCACCCGAAGGACAAGTTCTGCCACTTGAGTGGAATGAAGCTCCCCGATTGGATTGAGGAGCGAAATCCCTTGCGAAGACTCACTTGAACTGAACATCATGATGTTATCTTCGCTGAAGGATTGCAATCCGTTTACATCTTCGAAATAAACTCTATAGGGAAGAATGAATTGCTCTGCTAATGCACACGAAACCATCCTCACTGCACTGCCCAGGCTATCTGCATAAGAACCAGAAGCACTTGCCCATTCCAGATGCGTCATGCTCCCCAGTTCGCCGAGAAATAGAAGTGGGGTCTGATTTGCCATTGTAAATGCGCCTGCATATGTAGCAATCAATTCTGTTGGGGTATCCAACTCAATCCTTAGCAGCCTATATGGAGGATTTGCATTATGGATTTTGAAAAGAAATGTTCCTGTGGTTCCCGGAGTGAAAGTGGAATTATCACAGAGCAGATATGGCTGCGTACCTCGGTTGGTTGAAGTTTGAGGACTTTGTAAACAAGCATTGTATTGTATATGCTTACCATCTGCTGATTTAAGTTCGATGGTCAGTTCTTTTATCTCTCCAGGTTGGATTAGAGCTGATAGCTGGGAAGGTTTTGTCACCATAGTCGCGTTATTGAAGATAGCTCCTGGGGGAAACTGGATGGCATCCAAAGCTAATGAAAAATCGGATTGTGCTTTTGCTGAAGTTTGCCTGCCCACCCAATATATAGTATTTCTACCCTCGGGAAGATCTATCTCCAGGCGCTGCCAGGAATCCACTTGCGGAATTGTCCAGACTCCAGTCTCATTGAGCTTGAGTTCCCAGTTTCCATTCGAAGCTGGATGTTTGTAGAAAAAAGAAAAACAGCCTTCATGAGTGCAAAACATCTCAAGCGCAAGTGTGACCGGCTGATTTCCCAAGGAATCCGCTTTCAAACAATAAAGGCCATCCACTCCGCCGGACATCACAGAAAAAGATGGGAGATCTCCCGTCCAGGGGAAGCAGTTAAGATCCCCTGTCTCGAAACTTTCAGCGGTTCCGGCAAGGTCGATAAGCTGCCAGGGAGTAGTTATCGTGTGATCTTCAAGTCCCGGAGAATGTAGTATTAGCTTTGTTTGTAACTCACTGGATAGTGAAGCTTGGGGCAACACCTTCAGAGTAAAAGATAGGGAATCAGTTGTACTGATAGGGATGCTAATGATAGGGGGTGTCGGACCCAATATCTGGAGATCAGACGACAAGGAAATCAGTTCAGAACTGAGGTTCCTTAAAGGCGCACTTCCAGTGTTTTCGAAATGATAAACAAGAGAAAACTCTTCATTCGCACAAATCCAGTTTACCTGAGGATGCCTCCTTATCCCGGTTAAAGTCAGGATGGGTGCATGAACTATTTCCGTAAAGGAGCTTACTTGGGAAAAGGAACCTGAAACCACCGCAATTGCATAGGAGACCGTAGAATAATCCTGCACCGGGGGAACAACAGTGAAAGTTACATATACTTCCTGGGACGCACCCGGGTCAAGATGAGGAATAGTAAGGGGAGGAGTTTGCGGGATAAGTGCACTATTCCCGGAAATGAGAGTAATCGTGACATCATTGGCTGGCATTGTACTGTTATTGGTTATCATTGCAGTCCTGGAGATATTGATTCCCGGTTCAAGAGGCGGGGAAAAAACTCTGATGTTTAAGCTTAAGAATAGTTGGTCATTTGGCAGACATAACACCTCTTGCTGAATGGTTTTCACATTAAATCCAGTGATAGTTATCAGCAGTAGATCTCCAAGGCAGATACCAGGCTCCCAATTTAGATGAGCACGTCCCTCATCATCTGTGAAAGCGGAAGCCAAAAGCTGATCAGCCATTGAGAGGGCACAGAGTAGGTTTGGGCGATCTGTTTGCACAATGTAGCTGGTTGTTCCGGGATCTAAAATTTCGGGAATACTGACTGTGATTTCTTCTGCTTGCCTGGTCTTCAACACCAGAGATGCATCCCCAAATAGGTTCCAGCCCCAGAAGTTTATTTCTCCGCCTTCCCCATAGACGTCTATCATATTCCCACAGCCGTTGTAGCAGAGACCCCCGATCGTGTTTTTTCCCCCTGAAAGCAGAAGATCCACAAAGTGATCCTGAGCCCGCATGGGTGGTGCAACACCCTGGTGAGGTGCTGAAGCATAGATGGCAATTGCTCCCCGAGCCTGTTCTCCAGTTTCATCCCGACTACGCATGAAAGCTTCCGCCAGGCAGGTTGTATTATAGAATTGACCTGTATTACAGGCGACCACATGGATGAAAGGCAGCATCCCTGCATTTGTCAGATTTTCTGCATCAGATACATGGAAGTAGGGAGTCGGCCAATATTGAGGAAAACCCTCACCGCAAAAATTGACAAGTGAGCATCCTTCATTGAGGCAGGCTATCAAATCCTCGGTTCCGGCTCCTTCATTGGCATATATCCGGTCAACTTCATCGTAAGTGAAATTTAGCAAGCGGGCGCGAATATTATCCAGATGTTCCCAATTATGTTCATCGTCATCACCTGGGATGGGAGGTAATGAAGAGCACACTCCCGCAGCCTTGCCAAGCCAGATACCAGCTCCCAGATCTCGCTCATATTCAATGGAGCGTTTGATTTGAGTATAAAGTTCAGCTCTGTTTTCGGCTGAAAATCTGGATACAAACACATCGGGGAAAAAATCATCACCTTTAAGAAGTGCATAGTCTGCGTCTCTGCCTCCGTGCTGGCCTCCGGAACCAGTAACCAGGCATTGAATCTGGTCATAATCACCCACAAATTGTACAAAGGTGAGGTCTGGATCGCCCATAAACAATTCTTGCAGGAAGTACTTGATTGAGTCGTAGGTCTGCCCCGTTTGCATTGTAGTATAGACCGAAACGGGTATTCCCTTTTGCATTTTCCAGTTAATCCATGGTTGGAGTATATCCATAAACTGAGGAGGACTGATCACGACCAGGGAGCCATAATCTGCAAGATCGGGATAACGATAGGAGAAATTGATGAAATGCTGCTTGTAGATATCTACAAAATAGGGGTTTAGCTTAGGTTTGGGAGCTTGTGTAACTTCAGGATCAGCCACAATCTCGATGCAAATAGCATCTGCAATCTGCCAACCCTGTGCCCCCAACTCGAGGGGTGAGATTATCAGATCCATCCCTCGGATATCCCTCAACCAATAGGGCTCGCTAAGCTGAAGCAGGGGCAAGGCTTTCCCCTTCCAATCCGTTAGTATATGTCCAAGTTGCCGATAGTGAACAAGGGGTTTAAGTTCAACTGCACCCTCAAAAGGAACAGCAAGCGGAATTCTCAATTGCGGTAGTCCCTGGTAATCACCAAGATAGGGTGCAAAGTCCGGATGAAGTTGGCATGCTGTATCTCCTTCAAGATATAGGGTACTCAAATTAATCTCAATGCAACAGATCGAACCTGCTTTACTGGTAAGGGAAATATAATCCTCACCATCATTGAGTGCAAGCGCAGGCAATTGGCATGCCAAGCCGAAGATAAAGAAAATATATGCTGCAAGAGCCACAATACCTCCTTCACAACCCTGAATATGCTTCCTCATACTGAGCTTAGAGTGGTTTTCAACAAAACTCTGATCAAACAACTCCCTATACACAGCGACCAGAAATACTTAGTTCAAATCTTGTCAAGTGGAAGTATCGCTATCTACTACTCATTTGTCGGGAGAGCGTGCAATGGATAAATGTGGCATTGGCTTAGTGAGAAAGGAGTAGGGCTTCGCCCAACAAC
>JAQUHL010000120.1 GCA_028683635.1 Candidatus Cloacimonadota bacterium | reverse complement strand
CAGATTTACACGGCTCAACTGGATTCGCTTACGCGCAGCCAACAAGAACTGGTACTGGCATTCTACATTTTGGATGGTGCTGTCTCGGACGAAAACCTAAAAGCACTTTGCAACTCTAAAACCTTCAAGGCAGATCTGGATAGGATCAAAGACCTCGGGCTGATTGGGGGCCAAAACAAAAGCTATGTGATCCAAAAGAAAAATTCCTTTAATCTCTGGATGAAGGAAAAGCCTGAAGTAATCAACGACACATTCCGCACCAAGCTCTTTGAATTGCTAAAAAAGAAGAAAATGCTAAAACAGGTACAGGTCAACCTCCTCATCCACCAAGGTATCTACGATGATGTGCTATTCAACCAAGTTATCAGTGAGATAAACAGGATAAATGATAATGAGGGCCTGTTCACAATCTATAACTTCATCCTGAATCAGACCAAAAAAGCAGATCAGAAGCTTGATCTGAGTATGAAAATTGGTGAGCTGTGGTCGGATATGAACGAAAAAGAAAAAGCAGTGGATTACTATCGCCAGAGCTTGCAAATCTGCTCTGCAAACAAGATTCCTGCAGAAGAAGTCGTTTTTCAGCTTGCCGCCAATCTTTTTGCAGTAAATTCCTCGAATTTTGCCCTGGAAATCATTAAAAAGTACTCCCCCGCCACAATTAATCCATACTGGAAAAACAAAATCCTGCTGCTCAAGGCAGATATCCTCACCGAGAGTGAAGCTTTCACCGAAGCCCTCAAGGTATTGGAAGATGTGGTAAAGAGCAATAGCCTGATCGATGACGACATCAGCCGCTATCGGGTGCAGGGTGAAACCAAAAAGATTAAGGGCAAAATCCACTATTACATAAATGAATGGGATCAGGCTGAAGAATCATTCAAAGATGCAGAAGCCATGTATGTTGTCGCCGGGGACTACAATGGCCTCGCCGCCACATACAACAACTTTGGTGTCCTATATATGTTCCAGGGCGAATGGGAGAAAAGCGAGCAATACTTCCTGAAAAGCCTATCCCTTGAAAAGGAGCACTATAACCTCAATGGCATCTCCGTGTGTTACAACAACCTTGGTGGCCTGATGGACGATATGGGGGATCAGAATCGATCGCTATATTATCTGGAAGAAGCACTCAAGATCCAGAAGCTGCTGAATGAGCCATATAACATCACCAATATCTACAACAATATCGGTGTGACATGGATGGATCATTCAAACTATGAGCGGGCTGAGGAAGCTCTTCTGAAATCCCTTGAAGTTGCCATTGAGTTCAATTTCCATCGCAACATCGTGGCCTCTCTGAACAACCTGGGAGCTCTGTTTTTCAAAAAGGGAGACTGGACAAAATCCATTGAGTACTACGAACAGGGCATCAGTAAATCCGAAGAAAACAACTTCACAGAGGGTCTCTTGCGTTCTTTCAACAACTTGGGTGAGGTCTATGAAAAACAGGACGAACTGAACCTGGCCTATGATCTCTATTTCAAAGGCAAGGAACTATTACCCAGTGTAAGTGATGAATATATCAAAGCAGAACTCTTTGGCAACCTGGGCAGCGTTCTCACCAAGCTCCATAAATTTAAGGAAGCCTATAGCTACCTCGTGGAAAGCTTCGATTTCTTCAAATCCCTCTCGGCCCGGGATAAGATCCTGGAAGGCTGTCAGAAACAGGCTTACTATTTCATCCTGACCCGCAACTATGAAAGTGCGGATTACTACCTTGTCCAGGCAATCAAAATGGCAAATGAACTGGGCTCACAATTCGAAATCGGGCGTACTCATTATTTACAAGCTCTTCTGGAACGGAAAAATTTGGATCGAAGTAAAGAATTGCTCTCGGAAGCAATCAAATTCTTTGTTGAAACCAGAAACAACTACGAGCTTTCACTCGCCAATTTCGAGCTTGCCAGCGTGCTGTTCGATATGAAGGAATGGGAGCAAGCTCTGAATATCCTCAAAAACAACCGGAAAATCATCCTGCAATATGGCTCAATCAAGCTGCTGGAAAAGAACGACATTCTGGCTCAGAAGATATCCCGGGAATATTCCGCCGAGCTGAAGGAAGCAAAGTTTGAAGAAAACCTGCTCAACCAGTTCTACGAGATTACCCAAAACCTGAATCTGATCACAGACCTGGATGTACTTATCGAGCAGGCACTTGGCTCACTCATCGATATGTCCGATGCAGACGGTGGTATCCTTTGCTTGCACAACAATTCCAACATACCCGAATCCTGGGAATATAAAATCTTTCACAATTTCAGCCACGACAACCCTGTGTATGACGTCTTTATGAACCTGATCATGCAGGCTTTCACGGACAACCGTCTGGGTAACTACAAACAGCCCCATTTTGCCCCTGAATACAATAATATTCTGATCATCCCCCTATCCATCAGACGCTCGGTTCAGGGAGCAGTGCTCCTGTTTTGCCACAGTGGCGCTAATTACTTTTCCGAGAGGATGATCAATCTGCTCTCCGCCCTCTGCAACCAGATCATCGTCATCATCGAAAACATCCGCTCTCAAAACCTGGAAAAGACCCATGCCATCATCAGGGAACAACTCAATGCAGGAAATATCTATGCCAATATCATTGGTAAGAGCCCGGAGATGCTAAAGATCTTTGAAGTAATCGAAAAGGTGAAGGACACCCCCACTTCAGTTCTGTTGGAAGGACCCAGCGGAACAGGTAAAGAGCTGATAGCCAGAGCCTTGCACTATAGCAGCAACCGGGCAAGCAAGGCCTTTGTGGCCCAGTATTGCGGTGCTCTTCCTGAAACTCTTTTGGAAAGCGAACTCTTTGGGCATGTGAAAGGTTCGTTCACTGGCGCTGCCTACGACAAAAAGGGATTGTTCGAAATCGCGGATGGGGGAACCTTTTTCCTGGATGAGATTTCCGATATTTCCCAATCCACCCAGGCAAAACTATTACGCTTTCTTCAGGAAGGCGAGATCAAAAGAGTGGGTGCCACTAAGACCGAAAAGGTAAATGTGAGAGTGGTGTGCGCTACAAACGTCTCACTCCTGGAAAGGGTAAAATCCGGGCACTTCCGTTTGGATCTCTATTACCGGCTAAATGTAATCAAGATCGAAGTTCCTCCCCTGAAAAACCGCCCCGGTGATATTCCCTTGCTGGCCATTCACTTCCTTGATAAATACAATAAACGCATCAGTAAAAATGTTGCCGGAATCTCCGAAGAAGCCATGCGCCTCTTGGAACGTTACGACTGGCCGGGAAACGTCCGCCAACTGGAAAATGAGATCGAAAGGGCTGTAACCCTGGTGGAAGACAAATCCTTCATTAACCCCACCGATTTTTCAGAGGAAGTTTATCGCTTTGTGGAAAATGCCCAAACCATCAACTTGCTGCTTGGTAAAAAATCCCTCAAGGATGCGATAGAAGAGCTGGAACGGAAGATGATCCTCGATATCATGATGCAGTGTGACTGGAACCAGACCCAGGCAGCCAAAGAGCTTGGTTTATCCAGGCAGGGCTTGATCAAGAAGCTGAATCGTTACAATCTTTACCGGGAGGAAGGCTGATAGTGACGGACAGCACATCGGAGCGGAAAAATTATCCAGGTCTTTCTTTTGTAGCCATCGATGTGGAAACCACAGGGCTCGATGCTCAAAAGGATGAAATCATCGAGCTGGCTGCCATCAGGTTTGAGAACGGGATAGTCGCTGCCAGTTTTGACAGTTTTGTCCGTCCCCATAAAAGCGTTCCCAAATTCATCGAATTCCTCACTCATATCTCGCCCCAGGATCTGAAACAGGCACCCAGGATAGACACAGTCCTGAAAGAATTTCTGGATTTTACCAAAGATTCCGTGCTGGTTGGGCACAACATCTCCTTCGACCTGGGATTCATTAACCACAGCCTGATCAAATGTGGAAGGCTACCCCTTTTTAACAAATCCTGGGATACTGCGGAACTAAGCAGGTTTTACCTTCCTTATCTGAATGACCACAAGCTTAGCAGCCTGACGGAGCATTTTGGGGTAAGCTTGGAAAATGCTCACCGGGCAGATGCTGATGCCACTGCGACCGGTGAAGTGCTGTGTAAAATGACCAATTTTGTGATCAACCACTATCCCATGTCCCTGAATATGCGCCTTGCCGGGCTTGCCAAACAAGCTCAGATCGAAAACGCCAATGGAGAGTTTATATCTGCCATTGCTGGCTTTCAACAGACAAATTCGCTTCTGATGTCCAGAAACAAGCTGCCGGATAATCCGGCCGTAAATATCATCGAAAGCAAAGCTACATCCCAAAAGCTTGATCTCAATGACATCTTCGGCACCGGTGGCCTCTTTGACAAGAAGTTTTCCCAATACGAATTCCGTTCTGGCCAGCTCGATATGGCAGAACAGGTCCAGCTTGCTTTGAGTAACAGCGAGTTCCTGGTGGTGGAAGCAGGAACTGGGGTTGGAAAAAGCTTTGCCTACCTCGCCCCTGCTCTGATCTTTGCCAACCAATTCAAGAAGAAGACCGTGGTCTCCACAAATACGAAGAACCTGCAGGAGCAGCTATTTTTCAAGGATCTGCCCACTCTGAAGGATATCCTGCCCCTTCCCTTCAAAGCAGTGATGGTCAAAGGCAGAGAAAACTATATCTGCGAAAGACGCTGGGAAGAGCTTTTACAGGAACAAAGCCGGGGGTTGAGTCCCTACGAAGCTCATGGCATGATGTATCTACTTGTCTGGTATTTGCTTACTAATACAGGCGATATCTCGGAAAACTCCTCCTTCGACCGGGACAGGCATCGGATTTTGTGGCGAAAAATCTGCTCTGACCGCTATTCCTGCTTAGCCAGAAAATGCAAATTCCATGGCAAGTGCTTTGCCATGAAGCTCCGCAAAGAAATGGAAACTGCCTCCCTGATCGTGGTCAACCACTCCCTGCTTTTGGCAGACATGCGGATGGACAACACCACCCTTGGGGATTACGAACATCTGATCATCGATGAGGCGCACAATCTGATGGCCTCTGCCTCAAAGCATTTGGGCTTCGATATTGGCTATACTGATCTCTCCCATCTAATCAATTCTCTCTCCTCTACCCACCGACGCAAACAGAGCGGGTACCTTGCCCAACTTCTTAGCACTCTCGCCAAAAGCTTGGTAACTGATGCTGACAAAGAACATATAGCCCTGCTCTGCAATAGAATGGAGGAACGATCTGAAAAGCTGCGAAATCCCATTACCCAGCTCTTTAGCTATGCCTCCAAGATCTGCGAAGAGGCAGATAGCTATGGGAAGCTGAGGATCAAAGAGCTGGAGAGATATCCGGAAATTGTGGATAATCTGCAAAGTATCCTGTTAATCTGGAGAGATCTGGCCAAGGATCTTACCGCCCTCTCCAATGTCCTTAGTGGGATCAATAGTAAGCTGATGCCCGGTTACGATATTGTAATCGAGACCATCAATGGTTTTGTGCAGAGGATCAACGAGTTCGAGGGTGCTTTAATTACCTTGGCAAATCCCAATTTGGATGAGTATGCTCTATGGATTGAAAGTTTTCCCAAGCCCGAACGCAACATCCCCACTGCCTCGTTCAATTATGCACCCATCGAAGTCAATTCCCACCTGCACAATCTCTTATACAAAAGGTTACCCAGCATTGTTTTCACCTCTGCCACGCTGTCACTCAGAGGATCATTCAAATATTTCAACCAACAGAGCGGCCTGAATCTGGTTTCGGATAAAGACGTGCTGGAAAGCATTGTAGATTCCCCCTTCGACTATTCACAGCAGGCAAAGCTTCTGATCGGAAGTTTCCTCCCGGAACACAAAGACAGGTTTTTCATGCCTCAAGCTCTATCCTGCCTGGAGGAAGTGGTAACCGCCACCGAAGTTGGTACTATGCTGCTTTTTACTTCGTACAAGGATTTGAATTCCGTATATGATCACCTGGGTGAAAATCTTTATCATCGGCAGAGACCCTTTTTTGCCCAGGGTAAGGGCGGAAGCCGCACTTCGATTTTGAACGAGTTCAAAAAGGCTCAGAATGGAGTACTTTTGGGAACCAACTCCTTTTGGGAAGGTGTGGATGTACAGGGCGAGTCGCTATCTCTGCTGATTCTGTTCAAGCTTCCCTTCCAACCACCCTCCGATCCCCTGGTCGAAGCACTCATCGAAAAGCTGGATCGGGAAAACAGAGATTCCTTCATGCACTATATGCTGCCCAATGCCCTGCTTAAACTCAGGCAGGGTTTTGGCAGACTCATACGCAGCAAATCTGACCGGGGGATTGTGCTGATCATGGATTCCCGGGTGAGCAAAAAACGCTATGGAGAATATTTTAAGATGGTTCTCCCCGCCCAGTGCGTTGAACTCAAAGATGAGCATCAACTGCTCTATGAAGTAAGCAACTTTTTTATCAAATCCTAAGAGGTGTGCCATCACTTCCCAAATCCATATTTTGAATACCTTCCCAGAGCTTTATGAAGCTGGAATCATTTCTTTCGATGAACCGATGAGTTTACACACCAGCTTCAAAATCGGAGGAAAGGCAGATATCTTTTGCCTTCCAGAAAGCTTTTTTCAATATGCCAAAATCCTCGA
>JAQUHL010000119.1 GCA_028683635.1 Candidatus Cloacimonadota bacterium | reverse complement strand
CTGGCACCAACCCCACATCTGGATGGAAGCTATGCCATCTTCGGGGAGATCATCGAGGGTTTGGATGTGGTGATGGACATTGGGGAAGTGCCGGTGGATGACAATGACCGTCCTCTCACCCCGGTTAATATCAACAGTGTGGATATTCTGGATCTGATCATTGGTGAGACCATGCCACCTTTGGGAGAAGTGGAGAATACTCCCGGAGCCCCGCTGATGTTTTACATCGAAGCTTATGGCGAGAATCTGAATTATGATTGGTATTTGGAGGATGAACTGCTGCAGAGCGGGCAAAACTTCATCTTTGAGCACAGTTTCACTCAAGCTGGAGAATTCATCGTCCGCTGCCATGTATCTTCTGCCGAATTTCAGCATGATCTTATCTGGCAGGTAAATTCTGCCTCAGGCCTGGACGAAGCAGCCCTGCCGGAGATGGAACAGACGCGGTTTTATGTGCAGCCCAATCCCTTTATGGATTCCGTAACGCTCTCCTATGAAATCAAAACCCCTTCCCAGGTGGAACTTGAGATTTACAACCTGAAGGGACAGATCGTGGGAAGAATGGAGAATGAAAGCAAAGCCGTCGGCAGCTATCAGGTTATTTGGGATGGAAAGGATTGCCAGGGAAGAAAAGTGCCCAGCGGGATCTATCTGGCGAAGCTGAAAGCGGGCAGGGAAAGCAGAACGCACAAGATAATGGTCTTGAATTGAGAATGGAGAATTGAGAATGGAGAATGGAGAATTGAGAATTGAGAATTGAGAATTGAGAATTGAGAATTGAGAATTGAGAATTGAGAATTGAGAATGGAGAATGGAGAATGGAGAATGGAGAATGGAGAATTGAGAATTGAGAATTGAGAATTGAGAATTGAGAATTGAGAATTGAGAATTGAGAATTGAGAATTGAGAATTGAGAATTGAGAATGGAGAATGGAGAATTGAGAATTGAGAATTGAGAATTGAGAATTGAGAATGGAGAATGGAGAATGGAGAATTGAGAATTGAGAATTGAGAATGGAGAATTGAGAATGGAGAATTGAGAATTGAGAATTGAGAATTGAGAATGGAGAATGGAGAATTGAGAATTGAGAATTGAGAATTGAGAATGGAGAATGGAGAATGGAGAATTGAGAATTGAGAATTGAGAATTGAGAATGGAGAATGGAGAATTGAGAATTGAGAATTGAGAATTGAGAATGGAGAATGGAGAATGGAGAATGGAGAATTGAGAATTGAGAATTGAGAATGGAGAATGGAGAATGGAGAATTAGTGTAAAATGTAAGATGTAGAATGCGGATATCTGCGTCTTTTAAAAAATCTGCGGAAATCTGCGTGAACCCTCAGCGGAAATCTGCGCGAACTCTTTATCTGATGATAGCTCCCGCCAGGACAATATCGCCATCGTAGATCACCACTCCCTGGCCTGGAGTGATGGAAAGTTGCTCGGAATCGAAGAGGATTTTCACCGAAGAAGCAGAGATTATCTCCACCCGGCAAAATGCCGGTTCATGTTGCAAACGGATCTTGGCAGTAGCTCTGAAACCTGAGGCAGGGCAGGCAGTGGAAACCCAGTTTACATTTTCGCAGAGTAATTCCCTGCTATAAAGATAGCGTTTGGGTCCCACTTTCACTGTATTGGTTTGGGGATCGAGGGCAAGCACATAGTAGGGTTCTTTTTGCCCGGCTATTCCCAGGTTTTTGCGTTGGCCAATAGTATAATGAATCAGTCCTTTGTGACGGGCAAGTACCTTGCCATCCACATCGATCATATCTCCTTGTGGGGAGGAATTATCCGGAAAGAGGATAGAATAGTCGTCTGATTCGAAGAAATCCTGGCTTTCCTGTTTGATGGATAGCTCAGAGAAGCCGGAAGCAATAGCCAGTTCCCGGATTTCTGCTTTCAGATAGTCTCCCATGGGAAAGGCTGTGCGGGATAGCTGTTCCTGGCTTAAGAAGCTGAGGAAATAGGACTGATCTTTGGTGGGATCTTTGGCTTTGAAGAGCTGATATCTGCCACTCTGGTCATTATAGTATATGCGAGCATAGTGTCCGGTGGCGAAATAGTCATAATCAATGCCCAGTTCTCTCAGCCTTTGGGGCAAAAAGCCAAACTTCATGCGTTGGTTACAAATCAGACAGGGATTGGGGGTTTTCCCCGCAGTGTAGGTGGAGCAGAAATAGGAGAGGACATTGGACTTAAACTCCTCTTTAAGATCGATCACATAATGGGGAATGCCCAGCTTGGCACAGGCTTGCCTGGCTGCCTGGAGATCTTCTTTTTCACCAGGGCCGAAGCACCCGCTTTTGATGGACTCGGTGAGGGGTATGTTCTCGTCCCAAATGGCCATGGTAACGCCAATCACTTCGTGTCCTTGCTGTTTCAGGATCAGGGCAGCCATCGTGGAATCCACTCCCCCGCTCATGCCAAGAGCATATTTACTCATCCAGTAACTCCTTTATACAATGTGCTTTTGCCAGACGCATCACCCAGCATCCTCCCCGGCAATTGGACCAGAGATTACAGCTTTTGCACTGGGGATCTTCTTTCTTCAGCAGAGCTTGCCGATACCGGGCGAAGCCTTTTTGCCAGATCTCGTCAAAACTCTGATGTAAGATCGAGCCTTCGCAGAAATCCTGGGTATCGGGCATTTCGGGGCAGCCCCGGATCCTGCCATCCACTCCCAGGCAACAGGCAGAAAACCCTACCGGGCAGAAGGTGGGGTATTCTCTTACCAGAAGTTCATACTCCCCCAGATAGGGAAGGTTTTCACCAGTGGAGATATGAAGTTCAGATCTGTGGTCAGCGACGAAATTGAGCAGCTTGTGCAGGAGGCTTTTGCTTTGGAGTAACTGGGTCTTTTCCGCCCTGCCGATGGGCATCAGAGGAATGATCTTCCAATGGGCAATTCCATTGTCGAGAAGGATATCCTTCAAAGCTGGAAGGATATGGATGTTCTCATCCGTGGCAACCGTCGAGATGGTAAGCCTCGGGATACCTGCTTCCCGGCAGTGGGCGATGGCCTGGATTACTTTTTGATAGCTGAGATCATTTCTGCGGATATGGTTGTGGGTGGTTTCATCGCCATCGAGGCTAAGCTGGATGGAGGATACCCCGGCCACTTTCAGCTCGAATGCTTTCTCACGATTCAGCAGAAAGCCATTGCTGGCAATTCCGGTAGCCAGGCCCAGGCTATGAGCATGGGACAGGATGGGGATAAGATCGCTTCTGAGCAGTGGTTCACCACCCGTAACGGCAAAGGTGGAGGTTCCGATGCTGGCCACCTGGGAGATGAAATCCTGCACCTGGGCGGTGCTCAGTTCGGTATCATAGTGCTCCTTGGAAGCTCCGCAGTGCCGGCAATTGAGATTGCATCTGCGGGTCGAATCCCAAAGCACGTAGGAGGGCGGAAGATAAAAACCTGTCTGGAGGTGATGGAGCTCAAACTTTTTGAAAAATCTGGATAGGGACAGTGCTTCCCGACGGTAGTTCAGATGCTTCAGCACAGATAGCTTGGGTTTAATCCCTGAAAGCTTCGGGGGGGCCGTACTCAACGTCCACCCTGGGATTTAGATCCTTGTCCCTAACCACATCCAGGGAATCGATCTCGGTATTGTTTTTACCATTATTGAAATATTCGGGAGGACCATAGCAGACTTCCGACCTGCTTGGCCTTAACAAAGAGCAGGTGCCCAGTAAGAGGGAAAGAAGCATGGAGAAAAAGATGCCAAGCTTCAAATAGAGTGCTCTGAAGCGTTTGGGACGCCGCTGGGCAACAAAGGCCATAGCAGCCAGGATGGCAGGGCACATAACGAGCAAAGCTGATATCATCATCATTCCTCCCGGATTTGGGACTATGTGGTATATGCTCATTGGGGTCGAAGAATCGTCAAGTAAAATCTATCGGTACAATCTCCTTGACAGCAGAGCAGTTTTCTTTTTCTGGCTTCGATATCCTGTAACAAAGAGGTTATTTTGTATGAAGCTGGCAAAGAACCAGATCAAGGAAAAACATAAGAAAGGCATGACAGAGCTGGATTACACAGTTACACCCCTTCCGGAGGGACAAAGATTCCGCAAGCACAAACCCTTCGTGCGGGATTGGGTGGAAGCGATTCTCTTTGCCTTTGTGGTAGCGATGATCATCCGCAACTACACATTCCAAAATTTCATGATTCCCTCCTCCTCAATGGAAAAAACCCTTTTGGTGGGAGACTATCTGGTTGCCAACAAGATGAAATACCTCTTCAAGGATCCGCAGCGGGATGAGATTGTTACCTTCCGCTATCCCAAAATCGAGGAAAACACCCCTGAGCATCCTCTTTATAAAGATAACTTCATCAAGATCTTCCACCCCATCTACATCAACAAATCCACTTCCTTCCAGTGGATGCCGCTCACCTTTTTCCATATCACCTACTATGCCAGGAAGAATGTGGTGAAACGAGTTATTGGCATGCCCGGGGATACCATCGAGGTCCGGAACAAGGAAGTGTATGTAAATGGCGAACTCTATAAACAGGGTTATGAATGCTATGGTGAGGTCTATCCTCCTCCACCTCAAACGCCGGTGGATTATATCGAGCGAACCATGGGTGAACACGATATTCCTGAATACTTCCGTCAGATAGATTGGTACTATCCCTATCGGGTAAATAACCAGAGAATCTATAACCGGGATTGGTTTGGTCCGATCAAGGTTCCAGCAGGCAAGTATTTTGTGATGGGAGACAACCGGGACGTCAGCGAAGATAGCCGCTACTGGGGATTTCTGGACCGGCAGGACATCACGGGCACACCCTTCCTGATATTCTTTTCCAAAGGGATTGAGTATAACAAGCTCTATGATAGCAAACACATCAGATGGGACAGGATATTCCGCCTGGCAAAGTAACCCGGGCAATATATCTGCATATCCCGTTCTGCCTGAGCAAGTGTAATTATTGCAGCTTTTTTTCGGTGCCCTACGATCGCCAGCAGATGCGGGGCTATCTGGCTTATCTGCACAAAGAGCTTGAACTATTCGCGGGCAGCTACCCCATTCAGCCTGCCAGCATATATTTCGGAGGCGGAACTCCCTCTCTATTGACTGCGGTCGATATCCAAAGCCTGATAGACAAACTGCTCTTCGGGCAGGATATGGGAACCGTGGAAATTACCCTGGAAATCAATCCCATCCAGATCACAAAAAGTTTTTTGGATGCCCTTGCCACTACCGGAATCAACCGTTTGAGCGTTGGACTCCAGGCCATGAATGATGCTCAGCTTGCCTGGCTGAGCCGCAAACACAAGGTCTCCCAAATCCCGGAAAAGATCAGGCTGCTGAAAGAATATGGCTACCGAAACATATCTTGTGACCTGATCTATGGTCTTCCCGGCTCGGGTCTACAGGATCTGAAAGACAATCTGCAACGCTTTCTGGAATTGGAACCACAGCACATATCGACCTATCTTCTTTGTCTTGAGGAAAGCCCCGGCATGCAAGACTTCATCCCCTTGTTGCCAGATGATGAAATGCAGGCACTGCAATATGACACAATCCGCAGAACCCTGGATGATAATGGATTTGAGCAGTATGAGATCTCGAATTTCGCCCTCGATGGCTTTGAATCAAGGCACAACCTCTGCTACTGGAACTGGGAAAACTATCTGGGCCTGGGAGCTTCGGCCGCAGGATGGATCGAACCTTTCCGCTATACCAACCCTGCCAGCCTTGAGCAATACTACTCCGATCTGGACAAAGGGATTACCATGACAAGCTGCGAACTCTGCGAGGAAAAGCAGCAAAAGGAGGACTATCTGATGATGGGGCTGCGTAAAACACGGGGAATCGAATTGGCGCAGTACCAGGCACGTTTTGGATCTGATCTGCTCAAGGATTTTGAGAGCGTTGTAAAACTGCCACTGATGGATAAAGTGCTAAATATCAGCGGCACTCACTTAGCGCTCAAGCCTGAATTCATGTTCGTTTCCAACCAGGTGATCGGTAAATTTTTGAGCTGAGAATGAATCTTTGCCAGCTTTGCAACCTCATATCCGATCTTATCCAAGATACTGAATTTGCCGGCAGGAGCTATTTTGCCGGAGGCTGTGTGAGGGATTTTATTCTTGGTAGAGATACGGAAGATTTTGATATCTGCGTTGAGCTCCCCGAGGGCGGGATCAGGCTCGCCAACTATCTGGCAAAGAAGCTGAAAACCCGTCCACCCGTGGTTTACGCGCAGTTTGGTACTGCCATGCTGAAGTATGGGAGGCACAAGCTGGAGTTTGTAATGACCCGCCAGGAATCCTATCGGCCATACTCACGCAATCCAAGGGTCAGTTTCGGCAGCTTGGAACAGGATATCCAAAGGCGGGATTTTACCATCAACGCCATGCTGCTGAACATCTCGAGCGGGCTGCTGGTGGATCTGGGACAACGTGGCCAAAAGGATATCCAAGAGGGGATTATCCGCTGTGTAGCAAATCCCGATAGGACTTTCAGGGAAGATCCCTTAAGGATTTTACGAGCTATCCGCTTTGCCCACACCTTGGATTTTGAGATCGAATCCGCTACCGAACACAGCCTGATTACCA
>JAQUHL010000118.1 GCA_028683635.1 Candidatus Cloacimonadota bacterium | reverse complement strand
CGCACAAACGACAACATGGAGATCAGCCTGGCTGATAATACCTATATCCATCTGATAGATCATCCAGCCTGCCGAAACCTGATCGAATGGGGTCATAAGAGGCAGATTCAGATCAGTATCCGCTCCTTATAATCCAATTTTCACTTTAAAAAGACATAATCCATGCCCAGCCAGTCACCCACCCATATATGAATGGGGGCTTCGCCCCATACCTTTTTAATTATGTCTTTTCAAAGTGGAATCTCTATAAAAGACCAATGGATAATGGGTTGTAGGGCGAAGCCCTACTCCTTTTAGGGTGGTGGGCGGGAATAGATTTACAAAAAAAAGCCTCACAACCAGCATATTTGGTAGTCTGTATTTCGATAAATCGGGATGTGCACCGGTCTCTATAAGTGGTCTTTCAAGCTGCCACTACGCTGTTTCCTGGCTATCAGGATCAGGCCGGTGCCATGAGATTTGGGCAGCAGAAGATCCAGTTGCATCATCAGCAAACCTATGGGCAGCACTGCCAGAAAATACATCAATAAAAGCGGAAACATAAGCGGGTTTTTACCATAGCTGCTCAAGGATTTCCGGATCATCATTTTCCAGGCCAGGCTACCCCAGAAACCGTAACTGAAGTGGCTCTCCAGAATTTTGAAGCCAGCATTGGCTACCTTTTGCTCCAGTTCTTTCTTGTTGTATCCGGGGCGAACGTGTTCGGCAGTAAATCTGGCAGCTTCATCCAGATCTGAGGGACTGGATATTATCAGCAATCCTCTTTCCTGCATGCAGTCGTAGAAATGTTTCAGGGTAGCCACGTCATCCGGGATATGTTCCAGGATGTCTATGGCTGTAATGAGACTGTACTGATTGGGAGGCTCATAGATTTGCAGATCACCCTGGTCATAGGAAAAACGCTCATGCAGAGCTTCAGGAAGGGAATTTGCAAAAGAGCTCAGATACTCTGTTTTCAGATCTGCAGCATGCACTTGGGACAGGGGATAATGCTTGAGCACGAACCAGGAATACTGGCAAAAACCTGCTCCTGCATCATAGTATCTGAGGTTGGAGTATTTGGTGAAATAGCGCTGAATCGCCCTTTTCACGTATTTCTGGCGCAAGAGGATAGTATCCAGAGCCCTAAAAAAGGCTCTCCTAAGGAATGGATAGCGATCGATAAGGGCAGCCATCCGGTCTTTGATGGGTTCATATTGCATGCTAAATCCTTTTATACAGCAGGTTGGGAGTTTTTCGTTGACGAAATATTTGAAGGCAGAATTGTGTCAACACATATGAGTATGCTCCATAGATTATGATAAGAAAAGAAATAAATGAAATCAGGCGGATCAACCTGCACCTGCACACAACGGTGTCCGATGGTTCGCTCAGTCCTGCGCAGTTAGTAAAAAGAGCTCAACAGATCAATCTGGATCTGATCTCGATCACAGATCATGATACGGTCGATGCTTACCACGGTCTTCCCGAAAACATCCTGCCCCTAAAGATCTTGCCGGGGCTGGAGGTTAGCTCCCAACATGAGGAACGGGATGTGCACATCCTCGCCTATGGTGTGGACATAAAGAATCGGGAGCTGTTGGTGATGACCGAGATGTATCTGCTGGGAAGAAGGGATCGGGCGATCGTTATTCTTGAAAAGCTTAAGAAACTGGGAATTGACATCGATCTAAAAGAAGTATTGGAAGTATCGGGTAGCCGAGAACTGATTGTGCGTCCTCACATAGCACAGATCCTGGTAAAAAAAGGATATTGTAAATCAAAAAACGAAGCATTCGATAAGTATATCGGCAATGAGCAACCTGCCTATGCACCCAAGCCTGAGGTTTCAGTAGCGGATGCCATCAAGGTCATCCACGGGGCTGGTGGTTTTGCTATTGCTGCGCACCCTGGCAAGCTGGAGAACATTAATGTACTCTACAAACTGATCGAATATGGTATCGATGGCATCGAAGTCTGGCACCCGGATCATTATCGAGCCCAAATAGACGATTTCATCCAGATCGCCCAGAAGCACAAGCTTTTTATGACCGGTGGCAGCGATTTCCACGGAGAAAAGGATAACCACAATATCTTCGACGTCGTGCCAGTGAACCAGATAGTGCTGGACAGCGTCAATATGCTATACAAGGAATACCTATGCCGGAAGAAATGAACAAAGAAACACAAATAACGCTACCTTCCTTTTACAGATTCCACCCCGTACAGCGATATCTGATGATCGTGCTTTCCCTTCTTACTGCTAGTTATTCGATCTATTTCATGGCCAGGTATATCCAGGCAGACACACCTATCCTCTTTAAGATTATACCCACAGTAATCACCTTTATTGCCCTGGACCATCTTCTCAAGCACCTTACTACCCTTAACACAGTATATTTCCACGATGATTATCTGGCTTTGGGTTTTCTTGCCAAGCGGAACCTGCTGATCCCTTATGATAAAATAGAAAGCATCGTCCTCAGCAGGGTGATAACTTATTATGTATATATCACCTATCAGGATGAGAAGGGGCAAAGACAAAGCCTCAAGGTAAATGCGTCCTTCCCAAAAATTCTCGAGATAATGCTCCTGATTTATGATATGTCTCCCAATCTGAAGATAGACGAAAAACTTGTGAAAATGCTGCAGTATGTGCGAAAACGTTATGAACAGAAGGAACAACCATGAAGTATGACTTCGATAGAATTATTGATCGCAGGGGAACGGGTTGCTTCAAATATGATGCTCTGAAGCTTTTCTTTGGCAAGGACGAGCTTATCCCCCTCTGGGTGGCTGATATGGATTTCAGTATCGCACCGGAGATTGAAGCTGCACTCTTAAAAAGGCTCCAACATCCTGTGTTCGGATACAATTTCCGTCCCAAAACCTTTTATGATGCCGTAATCGAATGGTTTGAAACCCGCTTTGGTTATAGAATCCAGCGGGAATGGATCATTGCCACTCCTGGCATCGTTCCCGCCATCAATCTTGCCGTCCTCTGTTTCACAGCTCCAGGAGATAGTATCCTGATCCAGACTCCAGTCTATCAGCCTTTTTTCGAAGCCGTTTTGGCGCATAAGCGAACCCTGCTTACCAATCCCCTGATCGAGATGGATGGCAGGTTTGAGATCGACTTCGAAGATCTGGAACTCAAACTTCAAAAAGCAAAGCTCTTTATCTTTTGCAGTCCCCACAACCCGGTAGGCAGAGTGTGGACTAGGGACGAACTGCAAAGAATCGGCGGACTATGCGCAAAGTACGGGGTACCGGTAGTATCGGATGATATTCACTGCGACATTGTGTATAAACCACATAAGCACCTCCCCCTGGCAGGACTTGATGGTTTTGAGAGCAATGTCGTAAGCTGCTTTTCACCCAGCAAATCCTTCAATATTGCAGGGTTGACAACCGCTGTTGTGGTGATTTCTGATCCGGAAAAAAGAAGAATCTTCAATACCCTGAATCAGGACTTACACCTCTATCTGGGCAATAGCTTTGGTATTGAGGCATTCATTGCTGCATACAAGAGTGGGCAGAACTGGCTGGATGAACTGGTGCTGTATCTGGAGAAAAACCGGGATTTCCTGGTGAGATTTGTGCGCAATGATATACCTGAATTGAAGGTCATCTGTCCAGAAGGCACCTTTTTAGCATGGATGGATTTTCGAGGCTTGCAGTTAAGCACTGAAGCAATGAACCGGATGTTGATCGAAAAAGCTGGAGTAGCCCTTGATCCCGGAATCAAATATGGCATTGAGGGGGAAGGCTTTATGCGATTTAACTTTGGCTGTTCCCAAGCTGTTGTAATGGAAGCACTATCCAGGATCCAACTGGCAATCCGGGAGTTGTAAATCATGGATCTAAAAAAACGAATTCAGAAGCTATTCTCCGAGAAAAAGGAATACTATACCGCTGCTGATTATGACTTATTCAGCGCTTTCATCGAACAGCTGAACTCAGGTAAGCTGCGTGCCTGTGAGCCATGTGGTGATAACTGGGTTGTCAATGAATGGGTCAAAATGGGTATCCTGCTGGGATTCAGAATGGGCAAACTTACTGAGATGCCGGATGGCTCGCACAGAAGTTTTTTCGATAAACATACTCTTCCTGAAAGAAGGTTCAAACTTACCGACAAATTGAGGATTGTACCCGGAGGAACTTCGGTGCGCAATGGAGCTTATTTGGCTCCAGGAGTGGCTGTTATGCCTCCTGCATTTGTCAATGTGGGTGCCTTTATCGATAGCGATACACTGATAGATTCCCACGCTCTGGTGGGTAGTTGCGCACAGATCGGTAAAAGGGTGCACCTTTCTGCCGGTGCCATGATAGGGGGTGTGCTCGAACCAATCGGCCTGCGGCCTGTTGTCGTGGAGGATGACGTATTCATTGGAGGCAATTGTGGTATCTATGAAGGCATCCGAATTGGCAGGAAGGCAGTTATCGCTTCAGGGACGATTATTACGGCCTCCACTCCCGTGTATGACTCAGTTCATCAAAGTTTCCTCTGCAAAGATCAGGAAGATTGTTTCAGTATCCCGGAAAAAGCCGTGGTGGTAGCAGGTTCCCGCACTCTGAAAAACAATCCCGGATTTCAGGTGTATTGCCCGATCATCATCAAATACAGGGATGAAAAGACGGATATCTCGGTACAACTGGAACAAGATTTGAGAGATGCCACTTCCTGAAGCTGATCGGATCAGGGGTATAGAACTATCCCAAATCCGCCGGATAATTGATCATGCCCCCAAAGATGCCATCAGTCTGGCCTTGGGGGAAATACGCCTGCCATTACCACAAGTGCTTCGGGACAAGGCACTCGAGATCATGCAAACGCTTAATCCGGTATATACCCCCAATGCAGGTTTGCCAGAACTGAGGCAACAGATCGCAGATTATTACCAGGGTCTATGTTCTGCAGATCAGGTCTGTGTGACCAATGGTGCCGAGGAAGCTATATACTGTGTTTTATCTGCTCTTGTCAATCAGGGCGATAGAATCGCCATACCAGATCCTGAGTACACTGCCTATCCTGCGATTGGCAGGATAATGCAGGCAGATGTGGTCATTTTACCCTTTAATGAAGATTTCCGCACTATCGACTGGAATTTGTGGGATGAGATCCTCGGCCACAAAGTAAAGTACCTGATCTTCAGTTCACCCCAAAATCCCAGCGGGTTTTATTTTGGAGAGGGTGACACCAATAAGCTGCTTGGACTCTGCAGAAAGCACGATATCGTGCTGATTTGCGATGAAATCTACCGGGAACTGATATATGAAGGGCAAGCCCCGGGACTGATGGGCAGATATGATAACCTGTTCGTTATCGGTGGTTTATCAAAGTCACACGCCATGAGTGGCTTCAGGATTGGGTGGGTTGTATCTCCACCGGGATTTTCCTCATCTATAGTCAAAACGCACCAATACATCTCCACCTGTGCCGGTCATCTAGCCCAGGAACTTGCTATCTTTGCCCTATCCGAACCCGGTATGGTAGCAAGTGCTGAGATCAAAGCATTATGCCACGCAAAGCTTTTAAAAGCAACGAACATTCTTACGGACAAGTTAAACCCAGAATATCTCCATCTACCCAAGGCAGGACCCTATATCATGCTGAAAACCCGGGAAGATAGCTTTAGCAAGGCAAAAGAGCTTGCCATGAAGGGTGTGATCTGTGTTCCAGGCACCGCTTTCGGCACCAGAACAAAAAACTGGCTGAGGATAAACTTCGCCGTTCCGGATGACATCCTTTACAAGGGGTTAGAAATCCTGATCCATAATTTACACTAACTGAGCATAGAAATCTCCAATCGATTTATTCTATTTGTCTATCTCTTCCATTAAGCGAATCTTATTGACACAATCGGCCCTGTGGAAATTATGGTAATCTGATCATAATCTTAGTAAAGTGTTGAATATATAGATATTAAGGAGCCTTTATATGAAAGCAAACGGATGCCGCTATGGAACCCATCGGGTGATCGAGCCTCAAGGAGTATTGCCCCAACCTGCGAGAGTTTTAAACAACGATATAACCGAGATCTGGGATAACGAATTGCTGATTGATGTGATCCGTTTAAACATCGATTCTGCATCCTTCCATCAGATTAAGTCCAAACTGGAAAAGCAAGGTCATGCTGATCTTAAAAAAGCTTTTGCAGAGCATATTATCGACCTTACAACCCGCACCGGGAAGCACAAAAACGAAGACACTGGTTCCGGGGGAATGCTGATCGGTAAAGTAGCTAAAATTGGTGACAAGTTCGAAATGAAAGAACATATCAAGGTGGGAGACAAAATTGCCAGTCTGGTATCCTTATCGCTCACTCCACTCAAGGTCAGCAAGGTTAAAAAAGTCCTTTTGGGAAAAGACCAGGCTGAGATAGAAGGCCAGGCCATCCTTTTCAGTTCCGGTATCTATGCCAAGCTCCCGGATGATATGGATGAAAATCTTGCCCTTTCCGTGCTCGATGTAGCTGGAGCTCCCGCTCAGGTGGAACGGCTCGTCAAACCTGGGGACAAAGTGGTTATAATCGGAGCCAATGGCAAATCTGTCATACTATGTAATGCCGTTGCCAAAGAGCGGGCTGGTATCTCGGGGCAGGTGATCGGTGTAGTACGTAACCGCAA
>JAQUHL010000117.1 GCA_028683635.1 Candidatus Cloacimonadota bacterium | reverse complement strand
TTCAGAGGATCCACAGCGAGCACATCGCAATAGTAACCAAACCAGATGGCTTCTGTTCCGGTAATTGGAATCGGGGTGGTAAGAGTTACTTCGTTCCATTGTCCGACAACCGGGGTAACGGCCTGTTCATGAACCATAGTAGTGGGGGCAAGGCTGCCATTGCTGCCTGTCCATACCCGCATTGTGTAGTTCGTATTAGCAGATAAGGGGAAGAAGTTGATCTTGGTAAGCTGCATCCCTGTATAAGGAGCCAGCAGATCTGTTACATACTTTGCTGCAACGTTGAATGTGGCAGCAGCACCGGTTCCGATCCCGTCAACGTTTGAGCCGTCATCATAATGAACCCAGCCAGGTTCTCCATCGAAGCCGTAAACGGTAGACCAGTTAAGCTGGATATCTTCGTTGGCAACGGGTGTGGCTGTCAGACCCACGACCTGACCAATCGGTTCTTCAACGCCTGTTCCCTGGAGAGCGACAGTATTAGTTACGCGGAGGTTATCCACAATATTCAGGGTAGCCGTCTTGGCTCCGGTGGTGACAGGTGTGAAGCCAACGCTCAGAGTGTAGGTTTCATTATGGGCAAGGGTAACAGGTAAACCAGGAGCATCGAGGATGAAGTTACCCTCGGCGTTATCGCTAAGATAGATACCGCCTGCGCCAATGGTGAGGCTTCCACCGCCTGTGTTGGTGATTATGAACTGCTTGGTTGAAGGATTGAGCAATTCCACTTCGTTGTAGTTCCAGGTTTCAGGTGCAATCTGGAATACAGGAAGCCATTCGCCTTCTACTGTAAAAGTAAGATCGACGTTTACTGGAGCACCTGCATTATTGGCAATCACCAGATTTCCATTGTATTCACCGGGAGGGGTGTTGATTCCATCAAAGGTTACCTGAATCTGAGCAGATTCTCCTGCTGGAATTGTTCCCCGGCGTGGATTGGGCTCAGCCCAATTCGCCGTGGGGCAAAGCTCCAGGCCGTAGATTTTGTAGTTCTGCATCATACCCATAAGAGTGGCAAAACCGGGAACCAGATCCGTGGAAATAAATGCTCCACCTGCACTGGCTTGATCATTGATCGGAGCAATAGAGGAGGCTGCCATATCGTAGCTTTGCAGAATTGCACCTGTGGTGATATCGATTTGATGCCACTGGTTGGGAGAAAGAGCTGATCCAGTCTGGGTATTCAGCCACAATGTGGGAGTGGGACCGGATACGTTATCATAGGACATACCGCCAATGCTGCCTACAGCCGGAGTGAGAGCTGCGATTTGGACGCCAGAGCGATTGACCAATCTGAGGTCTGCAGCCCAGTTGTTACCCACCCAGAAAGCATCCTGATCAGGATCATAGGCGATTGCCCGGGTGGCAACAGGTGAAGTGATCGTTCCCACCATCACGTTGTTGGTAAGATCAAGCTGGTATATGGTTGTACCATTGGCAGCGCCATAGAAATAGGTGCCGTCCTAGGTTAGGTCACGAATAGTACGGGGGTAATCTGTAACCGTGAGAGTTTCGATATAGGTGCCGGCAAGGCTGTATTTATAGATTTCGGTTCCGCTCCATCGGCTCACATATATGTACTGACCGTCTGTGGCAATTCCATACTCACCATTTGTCAATGAGCAATCATAGGCAAATTGCAAATCAAAGAGCGCTCTAACGGATTCCGGAAGGTTTTGAATCATATACGGCGCATTCTCTGAGGAGTTGCGTCTCATCGGTTGAGGGTTGGATACATATTGATCGATGGGCACGATCTGGGAATTGCGCATTGCATCTTCCACCAAACCAATGCTATAATCCAGAGGCAAACCACCGGTATTGGAAATGGTGATGTTCTGCACATCGGTTTCTCCAAAATCAACCATGGAAGTGAGGGACATGGGGTTGACGCTGATCTGTGGAGGAGGTGGTTGGATCCTGAAGTTCCAGACCATGAAATTCTCATCCTGTGGATCTGGTGTGCTGTCATCCCCACCAACGGGAAGGACTGCCCAATACCAACGGCTGTTATAGGTCAGCTCGATATCTTCTTCCTCGGAAAGGTTGAAGGCTACGCGACCATTGGCTTCATAATAGTACTCACCGTAATATTCGTTGGCCGGGTCGATAGGCTCGGAACCGACGAAGATCTGGTAATAAGCCGGTGGTGCAGTAGCTCCATCGGGTGCCCAGGTGAGAGTTGTGTTATCAGGATCGATCATGGTAGCGCCATTGGCAGGAGTGTTCAGGGTTACGTGGCCAGGTGTGCCGACCGGAACTTCTCCCAGTATCAGCATCACATTTGGATAGAAACTATAGGTCGTTCCCGTCGTCATGTTGGCTGGAACATACGGAGCCGAGTCATTAACGGAATAAATACTGCGGAGTGTGGCAGCAGGGGTGATATAGAACCCATCAGATTGAGAATAATATGTGCTTGACGGACCACCATTTTCATTTGCCGTGATTATCAGGTTGTCCGTATTATTATACATAAAGGGAGTTATCAGAGGGAATTCCACCCAACCCGCTGAGGCAGGAACGGTAAAGGGGCCGGAGAAGACAAGGGTATGATCTGCAATCGGCACAAAACTCCCGCTGAACTCACTGAGTGTGGTGTGTCCCATGTAGATATCCATGTTGGGTTCAGTAATCGTACTATTCCCATTCCAGTACCACCACAGGGATTCGATTCTTCTGTTTGGTGTATTGATCTCTCCCTGAAGATAAATGCTCTGGGAGTAGGTATATGTATACCAGGGATAAGAGGGAACGGGTCCGATGTTTGTTCCGGTTCCGATCACAACCGTTCCTACCGGCATACCTGTTCCGCTGAGGGCGACATCGTAGTATGTACCACTATAGTCAATCCTCAGGGTGGCGGTTTTCTCGCCCTGGGAGGTGGGATTGAACTGGACAGGTATGGCAACGGACTGGCCGTTGGCAAGAGCTGCAGGAAGGTTTGCAGGATTGAAGGCAAACTGATCTGCATTGGTGCCCGTAAGGCTCAGATTACCGGCAACCAGGTTCAGGGTTCCGCCACCGGTATTCATTACTGTCACGTTCTGCCATCCGCTGGAGGCATTTTCTGCCACTCCACCGAAGGGCAATGTGGTGGGTGCGTATTCAAAGATCGGAGCCTGGGGAACTGCTTCGACTACAAAATTGTCGATGAACAGGTCCGGACCATATCCTGAATATCCATAGAAACGGACAAAATATGCACCAGATTGGAATTGAACCGGAATAGTCAGCACTTCGGTCACGCCCGTTCCAGGGGTTGTGGAACCGGCACCATCATTGGAATTGAGGGTGGAGCCGGAACGTGACCAGATATCAGTCCAGTTTACATAATCACTCGAAACCTGAACTGTCAGGGCATCATTCGGATAGGAGCTATTATACAGGTGCGACCAGGTAAATTGGATCCTGGTAGCTTCTCCCGGGTTGATGAGTGGAGTGGTCATGATATCTGTATTGCCACCGGGTTGTCCCCAGTAATTCGCACGGGCCCAATTGTTACCGGCAGCTGTGTATTGAGCAAAACTATAGGTTCCACCGGTGAGGTCCCAGCCTGCCGGAGGCCAGACTTCGAAGGTCTGAGTGTAGGGTATGGCAGTGATGGTGGGGTCAAAGCAAGTGCCATCGAGATCGATGGTTGTAATTGCCCGGTTGTCTGTGATGGTCACAGTTCCTTCGTGAGTTCCAGCCACCAGGGGTGCATACTGAACAGTGAAAGTAGTACTTTCATCCGGACCCAGGGATACTGGTGCAGGGTTTACGGAAACGCTGAAATAAGATCCACTGACGCTAATGTTGCTGAGCGTCAGAGTCCCGCTTCCGATGTTGCCAACTGTGAACTGCTTGGTCTGGACGGTGCCGATCACTGTCTGGCCAAAATCCCAGGCGGTGGGCGAAACAGAGATAATCGGTGCTGTGGGAATATCTTCAATCCTCACGTCATCGACATACAGTCTCCAACCATCAGCAGGATCTCCCCTGCGGGCAAAGGCTATATAGTGGGTTCCGCTGTAAGCACTCAGATCCACGGTGATTTCTGCGTAAGTAGTGTAGTTCACGGGGGTGGAAGCAAGTGCAACAAGTGTGAAAGCTTCTGCTGAGGGAGTTGTGCTGGAAAGAAGTACTGCCACTTCATCCGGTTCACCTGTGGATTGACATCTGGTCCAGAACTTCATTCTCTGGTTCCCGGTAAGTACTACTGGCGGGGTAATCAGATAGTCGTCGTTAGTAGAGTTGTAATCGGTATAAATCATTGCCGCATTAGGAGCAGAGTGTGGGTTAGACGCATATGTCTGCCAGATATCTGCATCGCCATTATTATCGAGGGCTGTCCACCCGAGGGGTAAGGCTGGGGCGGTTACGGCATCGAAATTCTGCACATAGGGGAAGGCTGTGATAGTGGGGTCGTTCATGGTCGTAAAGGACCAAACCGGACAATCAGCAGCATCGCCGAAATCGTTGTAGGGAATGATCTGCCAGTAATAGGTTGTGGAATACTGCAGCATCCCGGTATTCCAGGTTGTTGCTGCTTGCGTGGCATTGGGAGTTCCCGGAATTGAAGTTCCGAAGAAGACCTTATAGCCATTCGGCAATCCGCCACCGGAAGACCAGTTAAGAGAGGGATTGATCCACACATCGGTTGCTCCGTTTATTGGGGAAATGCACAAGGCTGGGTTGGGAGCAGCTCCTGCAACCGGAGGTTCCCAGGTAAAGACTCTTCTGGAACCATTGGCTGTGCTGTTGAGGTTGGGAATGTCCCCAAGGGAGATGGAAGTGTTAACTACGGAAGTTCCCGTGGGAGTCCAAGTGGGAGTTGTGATAATATTTGTAATATTACCAATCGAGCCCTCAACATTGCTGTTGGCAATGCAGATACCGCGCGAAGTTGAACTATTGGCATACATGTTTCCATATACATAGTCGACGCGGTTTGTGGTCTCATGTAACCACACCTGCATTTGGCTACCAGTTCCTGTGCTTCCATAAGGAATCCGGAATCCCAGCCATTCAACCACCAGTTTGCGGTTGGGGGCGGATCCCACTACTTTGTAGTGGATCTGTCCTGTTGCCATAAGTGCATTGTCTCCAGAAAATGGATACAAATATGCCACATTGGCTCCAAAGTTCGGGAAAGTGGAAATAACCGTTCCACCAAGACGCATCTGGCCATTTGAGTTTGCCGAAAACTGGTTGTAACCCGTTCCGGCAAAAGTAAAGGTAAACCCGAAATCAACCACTGCCGTGGCAGTATCATCATAATAGCTGCCCGGCCCCAGGATCGGGGTTGTACCAGAACTCATATCTTCCAGACTTCCTGTCGTGATGGTAGAGAACGTATATTCCGATACGTTCTGAGAAATCAGAAGTGCCATGCTGAATATCAGCAAGGCAAATAAGAGAGTAACCTTCTTCATACTAAATACTCCTTACATAAATGTAATTTGAAATGAAGATTTGTTTGCCCAATGCAATCCATCCCGGCAGATGCCAATAATGAACTGCGAATGAATATCGAAAATTGAGAAAAAAGGTTTTGAGCGGATACAAATATCCCGCTCATAGAAGTTGCGAACGTATAAATACTCCGGTTGAGAAACACACTTGTGGATACATTGCCCGCTATCAGGCTCCGAGCCTGCGAAAAAATGGCTTCGAACAAAAACAAACCGTGCATGGTCAATCTCCAGTCAATCAATGTGTTTCTTGCTGAATCAGACATTTTAATAAAGAAAAGTTACCGCCGAGCGATATCATTCCATTTACATATAACAAAAGTACGTGGACAAAACTTCGCAGTTCCACGAAGATAGCACGTCGGCGCACAGGATAAACGCAGCCTTATTTCTGTCAAGCGGATTTTCAAATTATTTTTTGTCCCTCTGCCCACTGTGGAAATATGTCCTCAAATCTCCCAGTAAAAGAAAGCCTGAACTCTCTTTCAATCAGTTCAGTTCCCAGTAGTTGGTCACTTGAAGGCCTTAATCACTTCTTAATCTACCCTTAATCAAGCGTTAATAATTAACGCTTGATTAAGGGTAGATTAAGAAGTGATTGACGCATTCAAAGAAGGATGGAGCTTGAAACCACATTTTGAATTGAATGCTATTTTGTGCTATTTTGTGTTATTTTGATTGTTAAAGACCGTTGCACATCCCGATTTATCGAAATACAACAAACTTCCAAATATGCTGGTAGTGAGGCATATTTTTGTAAAGCAGTACGCCCATCAGGGGTGGGGACGTCCTCGTCGCCACAAAGGATATATGCGTTCCAAACAGGCAACTCCGTTGCCTCTGTCGACCGGAGTTCGACAGCCCAAATTGGGGTGGGGATGTCTCGTCAACACAGAGCCCCTTGCGGGCGCAATATCATAGGCAGCGCGTGAAGCGAAGCGGAACCCCTGTGTATGGCCACCTCACAACCACCAATCAAGCCCCTTGTGGGCGCAATATCATAGTCAGGGTGTGCAGCGCAGCGGAACCCCTGTATTTGCGCACCCCACAACCACCAATCAAGCCCCTTGCGGGCGCAATATCATAGGCAGGGCGTGAAGCGAAGCGGAACCCCTGTGTATGGCCACCTCACAACCACCAATCAAGCCCCTTGT
>JAQUHL010000116.1 GCA_028683635.1 Candidatus Cloacimonadota bacterium | reverse complement strand
GGTTCAGGGATGGTGTCCCCTCGCTCTGTGGATGTAAAAAACTCACTCTGGAAGGCGATATCTCGTTTGGGAACGACGTTATCTGTGAAGGCCTTGTTCATTTGAAAGCTGAAAAACCTGCATACGTGAAGAACAGATTACTCACAGGGGTACATAGTTTATGATTTTCGCAATACTATTCCACCCAAGGGAGCCATAATGGTTACAAAAGCACAAAAAATACGGTTGGGAATCTTCATAGCAATAGGATCCCTGTTGCTCCTGATCTTTGCCGGAGCGGTTGCAGGCAGCAGGTTGGTAGAGAAAAGGGATTTCTATTACATTGCCTTTGCGGATTACTCGGTTAGTGGGCTCCAGGTCGGCGGCTCGGTGAACTTTTCCGGAATCAAGATCGGCAGGGTGGAAGAGGTTAAAATTGATCCTGATGATGTATCCAAGATCATTATAAAAATCAGTGTTCAATCCGGCACTCCAATCAAGGAGGATGCGGAAGCAGTTCTGGCAAACGTTGGTATCACAGGTCTAAAGGCAGTCGAAATCAGGGGCGGAACCAACCAGGCAAAAACAATGAAACCAGGCTCATTTATCAAAACCGGTACATCGTTGTTTGACGATGTTACCGATAAAGCAGTTTCCATTGCCGATAAAGTGGATCAGATTGCCGCGAACCTGGCGGACATGACGGATGAGAAAAACCGGGAAAACATTGCCGAAATCCTCAAGCAAGCCAGTTTACTTCTCAATGAGACCAGAGAGAACATATCCTCCACGATCTCGAGCATCAACAAAATCGCAGAAAATGCAGTTCAAATCTCAGCCGTTGCAGGGAACAACCTGACCCGTATTACGGATAATCTCACAATCAATGTTGATAAAATTGCAGATTCTACTACCAAACAGATTGATGACCTTTCCCGCACCACCCAAAGCAATATCGGAAAGCTCACAGATTCTGCCACCAAAAATCTGGACAGCATCTCCCAAAACACAAACAGAAGCTTGGACAAGCTGACCGATACTGCCACCAGAAGCCTGGAAACCTTTACTAAATCCACAACCAGCAGCCTGGATAGCATCACTGTGGTATCCACTGGCAGTGTCAAAAATCTGGCCAATACCCTCACGGTGGAACTAGCCCGGTTGAGCGAAAACCTGAACCAGAGTCTGGCAAATTTGAACCAGCAATCCACCTATCTGCTGCAGGATACCAGATACCATATCAATGCCATTGGAACTCATAGCGATAAAATGATTGTGGAAACCACGAAACAAATAATCGAAATCAGCACCAGCGTAAATAAGTCCCTGGAGCGGATCAATACCCTGATCCAATCCCCTGCCTTTGATGACCTGGTAAATAATGTCAGCACCTTATCTGCCCAGCTTGCTGAGGCCAACCTGAAGACCCTGGTTCAGGAACTTAGCAGCACGGTTTCCAAAACAGGATCTCTGGTTTCCAATATCGACCGCACGATTTCCCGGAGCAGATCAAACCTCACAGAGACCCTCGAGTCTTTGAGGGAAACTGCTGAAAACCTCAATGAATTTTCCAAACAAATCTCTGATAATCCCTCCTTACTTCTACGCGGATATCAATAAAAGGAGCATATTATGAAACTGAAAGCGTCTATGAACTCCCCTCGGTTATCCAGAATCATTCTGTCCTCTCTTTCTTTTGCGCTCCTGGTGGCAACCCTGCTCCTCTCCGGTTGTTTCGGTGGATCTGAGCGGATTGTTACAAATTACTATATTTTGGATTATCTCCGGGCTACAGAGCGGGCAGAACTCAAGCTTGCCACTCCTTATAACAAAACCCTTGAGATCTATGATACCACCATCCCCAGAACCTACAATCGCAATCAACTGGTTGTAAAAGAGAACTTTACCCGCATCAAATATCTGCCCAACGAATTGTGGGCAAACCGTCTGTACGATTCTGTACCGAACCTGATTTTGCAAAGAATCAAGGCCTACAACGTCTTCCAACGTGCCGAACGTGATCTGGGTGGAGGCAGCCCGGATTATTTCCTGGAAACCAATTTGCTCAATATCGAAAGGGTGGATGAGGATATTCCCTATGCCCATATCCGGATCGAATTCTTTATGCGGGACGCCCTCACCAATCAGGTGATTATTACTCACCGGGCAGATCGCACCCGTCCGCTGAACGACCCCTCCATCGTCTATCTGGTGCAGGTGCTGAACGAAATTATCCTCGATGAAACTGATGTCTTTGTGGCCAAATGCATCGATACCTTCGAGGGAACTCAATCCCATGCTGAGGAACCGCTAAAAACCTTGCCCCTGGTGAAACAATACATCCAGGAACAAACTCAAATCGTGGATGAGACCCTCGAATTTGGAGAGTTGAACGTTCCGCTGATTACTTATTCCTCTGAACCGATGCAATATAACATCCTTACCCTGGACGAGTCCTATTCCGTTGTCAACCGTGAATATGGAGAGTTCAATCTGCCCACAGCCCTGCGTAAAGGTAACTACAGATTGATCCTAGATGAAAACGAAAACGTTACTGCGGATGTGGAAATTTTGCCCAATATGCGCACGGTGGTCACTCCTCAGTGGTGCGAACTCACAGTTGTTATCATGGATGAAAGCCAGACGAAAGTGCGTATGAACTATGACATCTGGCGCAAAAATGAGGATGAAAAAGGCTTTGATAAATACAACCAGTGGTCGAGTGTGGGGGATGACGAAATCGGCGTCTATAACCGTATCTGGATACTTCCGGCGGGTAACTATATGATCAAACTTCAGGGAGGTTCTTGGAACGACTATCGTGATTTTACAACGATCAATCTGAATCAGGGAGATAGCAAAACCCTGACGGTTATTGTCAATCCTCTGGGAGAACGTACCTTCCTGATCGGTGCCGGAGATCTGGGAGATGATGATCTCGAGGAAGGCAAGCAGCGTATCCATCAGGGAGCGATACACACTAATATCAGTCTTATCTCGGACAACACGGTCGATAAAAACAAACCCACTTATAGTTTTACCCTGTCTGGTCAATTCGACAACCGCATTGAGGCTGATTTCTATCGTTTCCACTATAACATGCGCAGCATCTACGATCTCGGCATGAACATCGCTTCGGATCAGGATTTCAAGATCAGCATCGATGATTACTCTCTGAAAAATACCCTCCTGTTTATGCCGTTTGAGAAAAGAAAGGTGGTAAAAAACCTGGGGCTGTATGGCAGGGCAGACATGTCCACCCGCTTATTCGATGAATTCAGTAATTTTTCGGATAACAAAAATTACATCCTGATCAAAGCAAATGGTGATACTCTGGGGCTATACCAAAATGAATCCTCGATTCGAACCAAGGTCGCCTTTTTTCCGATGAAGCTCAGAGAAGGCACAGGGATTACCTACCGCTTCTATTTGGGACCCAATATCAACATCAGCCTGAGGGGTGGCTATGGATG
This sequence comes from Candidatus Cloacimonadota bacterium, assembly GCA_028683635.1. GTDB lineage: Bacteria > Cloacimonadota > Cloacimonadia > Cloacimonadales > Cloacimonadaceae > JAQUHL01. The sequence goes on along the minus strand of JAQUHL010000116.1, from coordinate 3,171 downwards.
GGCTCAGGAATACAAGAAGCGCTCCTTTGTCAAAGAAACGAGTAACGTCACCATCCAGAACCTGGATTATGAAGTTTATAAAGAAGAAGAGGATATCATCACCAGGGGCTATGAGAGCACCCTGATAATCAGCGCGCTGAATCTCTTCAAAACGATCAGCCTGACCTCCACTTTCGATGTCCTTTTCCCCATGGAAACCATCGATAAAAACGCCAAGTTCACAAATGACAACCGGATCAATATCAAGCTGTTCCGCAATGTTTCCCTGGATATTAAAGCTCTTTTGTACTATGACCAAAGCAACAAAACCCAGGACTACCTGATGTATGAATACAGTTCTTTCCTGAGGCTTTCCCTCTATTACTAAGCCATGGGAAAACCTGTAAAGAATCCCTCCAAGACAAGCCTTGCACCTCTGGTTCAGGTGCAGGGGGATGCTTTGATCCTGAGCGGAGAGCTGATTTTCTCCACGGTTCCGGCTTTTGGGGAGCAAACGTCCAAAATTCTCAAGAAAGAAAAACCCGTGATGCTCGATATCTCTGGCGTTCAGCGAATTGACAGCTCCGGGGTGGCTTATCTGGAAGAACTTCAGCTTGCCCTGCAAAGTCGGAAAGCACCAAAAGCAAAAGAGCCAAAACCCGGCATTTTCCTTCTCAAAGGGATAAATGATAATACACGTCCCGTTCTGGAGACCTTCTCGTCCCTGAAACTGCCAGATATTCCTATGGCGGAGCATATATCCTTCTTTGAAGGGATTGGTTCAGGATTGGTCAATGGCTTCAAGGCCTTTGGAGAAAGCCTGGTAATAGCTGCCGATGTTTTTTTCTGGTCCTTTTACGGGCTGGGTAACCGTAGCGGGCAGCGCAAGGGCTCATTCGTCCAGCAGGGCGTTGCTCTGGGAGTCCAGGCTTTACCGATTGTGGCACTGCTCTCATTCATCATCGGCTTCATTCTTTCGCTTCAGTCTGCAGTACAATTGCGCAATTTCGGTGCCAATATCTTCATTGCCGATCTGCTTGCCGTTACCATGGTGAGGGAGATGGGACCAATGCTGACGGCCATCATCGTTGCCGGTAGAAGCGGCTCGGCGATTGCCTCAGAAATTGCCACAATGCAGGTTACTGAAGAGATCGATGCCCTGAAGATGATGGCCATCAATCCCGTTCGTTATGTAGTTGTCCCCAAGTTTCATGCCATTTCGGTTGTGATGCCGATTCTGGTGGCCTTTTCCATCTTGGTGGGAGAGTTGGGCGGCCTCCTCATCGCCATCGGTTATCTCGATCTTAGCCTGGAGTCCTTTGTAAACCGCACCATCGAAATTCTCACCCTCAAAGATTTGGTGGTCAGCATGGCGAAGAGCATCTGGTTTGCCTGGGTGATCGTGGTGATCGGCAGCTACTATGGTTTTCAGGTAAAAGGCGGAGCAGAGGGAGTTGGCAAGGCGACCACCGCTTCCGTTGTTGCCTCCATCTTTGCCGTGATTCTCTTTGATGCGCTCTTCAGTTTGCTATATTTATAGGAGATAACGTTTTGAAAAATACTCAGCAAACTCAGCCTCTGATCAGCATCAAAGACCTGGTAGCAAAATATGGGGATAAAACCATTTTGGATGGCATCACGGTCGATCTTCTTCCCAATGAAATCACCGTCATTCTCGGCGGTAGCGGCTGCGGAAAAACCACCCTGTTGAAAAACATTCTCCGGCTCTATGAACCATATTCCGGCACTCTCCGGTATTGGGGTCAGGATGTCCTTTCCATGAACGAAGAAGAGTTCAGCTTTGTGCTCAAACGCATTGGTATGCTCTTTCAAAACGGAGCTTTGCTCAATTCCATCTCGATCTATGAAAACGTCTCCATACCCCTGGAGCAACATACCAAGCTCAACCGGGAAGTAATCGATCGCATCATCAGGGTTAAACTGAACCTGGTAAAGCTCTCCCATGCTATCCACCTTTTTCCCTCGGAACTTTCCGGGGGTATGAAGAAAAGAGCTGCTTTAGCCAGGGCACTGGCACTCGATCCTGAAATTCTCTTTTGTGATGAACCATCGGCTGGGCTCGATCCCCTGACCTCCGCTGCTTTGGATGAACTCCTGCTCGATCTCAAGTCCCAGCTCAATATGTCCATCGTTATCGTTACCCATGAACTGGCATCCATCCACAGAATAGCAGATAAGATCATCTTCCTCGATTCCGGAAAAATGCTGTTTTACGGGACCCTCCAGGCTGCCAAAGAAGCGGGAATCCCCCAGATCGATACCTTCTTTGAAGTCGGTAAATTTTAGCCGTGTCCAGAACCGAATCCCTGCCTTCAATTGTCCCATAACATGCTTGAACTCTTCAAATCCATCCTGCGCAAGCCATACTACTTTTTTTTCAGTAAACACGAAGCAGAATTGAACTATTGGCGGGCTTGCTACCGGAAGGAAGGTAACACTCTCGACAATAGCTTTTACAAGCCTCTGATGCTGGCCATAGCCCAGGAAAAAAACGAGGACTTCGCTTATGACAAAGTGGTGGCAGATTTCGGTTGCGGACCAAGGGGCACCCTTAGCTGGCTGCGTGGTGCAAGGCAAAAGATTGGCATCGATGTCCTGGTCCAGGAATATCAGGAGTGCTTTCCGGATTTGCTATCTACCCATAATATGACCTATGTAGCCTGCAGCGAAACCCGCATTCCCCTTCCCGATGAATCTGTGGATATCCTCTTCACCATCAATGCCCTGGATCATGTTCAGAATCTAAAGATCATGTGCCATGAACTGCTCCGGATTCTAAAGCCCCAGGCGCTTCTGATCGGTAGTTTCAACCTGAACGAAGCACCCCGCAAAACCGAACCTCAATGCCTAACTGAATCCCTATTGCGAAACACCCTGTTCCGGGACCTGAAGATCATCTCCTGGAGGGTTTCGCAGGTGCCTAAACAGGGCTACCGTTTTCAACCATTCCTGGATAATGATTTAACCCCTCCCGAGGGGAAGGTTGCCACTCTCTGGGCCAAAGCCACCAAGTCTCTGCCCCAGAACTCCTGATTCCTCCTCTCCATTTTCTTGACAAAATATCCCCAAAAAAATCTGCTCACCCTGGGGGAATTCCCAGCTAAGTTATGGTGCTCCCATGTAATACAGTTTCCACTTTGAAATGACATAATCAAACGGGGCATGGGGCGG
>JAQUHL010000115.1 GCA_028683635.1 Candidatus Cloacimonadota bacterium | reverse complement strand
GTTATGTATATGATTCAGTATCAGCATTACCTGTTGACTGCGTGAAGATCGAGATTTTAGGGAAACTACCGGAATTCAGCGATACCCTTGGATGTTTCCAGTATCCCTCCGGAGCGGGGAATTATACGGTAAAGGCAAGCCGCTGGGATTACCAGGATTTGATTATTCCTAATGTTGTGGTGACTTTAGGTGAGGACACCATGCTAAACATCCCGCTTGTGCGCACTAATGTAGCCAATGACGATAATACGCAGTCCCCTGAACCCACAGATTTCGGCCTTGCTAATTATCCTAACCCTTTCAATCCAACGACCACGATCAGTTTTATTGCTCCTCAAGCTGGAACTACCAAGTTGTCTGTGTTCAATATCAAAGGTCAAAGAGTAAAGATGCTCTACAATGGGCTGCTATCAAAAGGTCATCACAGTATCGTTTGGAACGGGCTCGACGAGAGGGGAACTGCTGTAAGCTCGGGAGTCTATTTTGTGCGAGTCGAGATGAATGGCTTATCTCAAACTCATAAAATGATACTCATGAAATAGAATTCGGTAATCCGGGCTTTGGCTCAAAGCCAAAGCCCGGGTAATGAGGTAAAACATGAAACGAATTTTATTCATCTTGTCCCTTATTTCTATTGTATCTAAACTAATATGTATTGAAGTTGGTGGGCATATTACCCAAAATACTACCTGGTCACCTGGCAATAACCCATACATCATAACATCATTCCTGTATGTTGATGCAGGGGCTACACTCTCCATCTTGCCAGGTACACAAATACGCTGCACAGGCGCAGATAAAAACAATATCTATAACTTTATGTGGAGTGGGAATAACCAGCCCCTGGCAAAGATGGTAATCGTCAATGGTGCTATTAATGCCGTTGGAACAACCGATAATCCGATCACCTTTGATAAGTATCAGCCAGATCATGAATATAGATGGGGGGGGATTTACATAGGTCCCAATGCGCCCATATCAACCTTCGAGTTTTGTGAATTCAGGAATGCCTTTTTTTGTGATTATATTCCTGGTGAATGGTCATTGGCTGCGATTGATTTTGATAACGGGGTTATCAATGTCCAGAGTTGTACTTTCGAAAATAACCTAAATGCCATACGCACTGGATTTTTGCAAGATAATATCCTGCTATATGATTGCAGATTTATTTCCATAAATGATCCATATCCCACTCCATTTGGTATGACTGGGTTTATAGGATTAAGTGCCGCTCCCGATCCGGAACCTGAGAATCATTACAAAGTAACTATAGCCAAGTGCTATTTTACAGGTTCAGCGGGATTGGGACCAGTTGGATATTATATGGATATTCTATATATTAATAATGTTGCCGACAATTTGATCGGTAGAAGCGAGCGATTGGGAGAATACAGATCCGAATTTGGCTCAGTAAGTAGCTATGGTAATTTGCTTAACAACGGCAAGGGTGGTTGGGGATGCTCATCTTATGCAGTAACCGATACAGTTTTTGCTCGCAGGAATGTAATGGTAAAACCTGAGAATGCGAATCCTGGAAACTCTCCTCTTATCCTTGGTGCGAGTGGCTTTGGGACGAACTACGTTTCGGATAACTACTTATCTGGATGTGTTCAGGTAAAAACTACAATGTCCAATGCCACAACATCCTACATATATAACAACACTATAGATAACAACTACGAAAGTGCGGTACTGATATTCGAGAATTCCAACTCAGAGTATCAGGGTGGACATATTAGGTTTTTCAATAATCTTGTTAGATTTGTTGGGGATTATCAGTATCCACTTATTGTCAGAACTTCTGAAGCATCACCTATCCTTTATAACAACACATTTATAGGTTACACTATTCTCTTCGGAACTATTGGAGACAGTGATATGGTTTTTGAAAATAACATAATCCCATGCACTCAATGGTCATCAGGGAGCGTTTCTCAAAATCATCATCCACTACTCATCAATAACTGCTTAGCTTCAAATATACTTCCCCCTTGGGATATGTTGGATGGCGGGAGCAATATCGTTGCTGATCCCATGTTTGCGGACACTCTGAATGCCGATTACAGTTTATCTGCAAATTCACCGTGCATTGATGCCGGCGCTTACCGTCCCGATCTACCTGAGTTTGACATCAGGTATCACAGGCGCGTCTCTCCAGGTACCATAGACGGTCCTCGCACGGTAGATATCGGAGCATATGAATATAGCTCGGTCTATATCGGAGGGATCAACGGTTATGTATATGATTCAATATCAGCATTACCTGTTGACTGCGTGAAGATCGAGATTTTAGGGAAACTACCGGAATTCAGCGATACCCTTGGCTGTTTCCAGTATCCCTCCGGAGCGGGGAATTATACAGTGAAGGCAAGCCGCTGGGATTACCAGGATTTGATTATTCCTAATGTTGTGGTGACTTTAGGTGAGGACACCATGCTAAACATCCCGCTTGTGCGCACTAATGTAGCCAATGACGATAATACGCAGTCACCTGAACCCACAGATTTCGGCCTTGCTAATTATCCTAATCCTTTCAATCCAACGACCACGATCAGTTTTATTGCTCCTCAAGCAGGAACTACCAAACTGTCTGTGTTCAATATCAAAGGTCAAAGAGTGAAGATGCTCTACAATGGGCTGCTATCAAAAGGTCATCACAGTATCGTTTGGAACGGGCTCGACGAGAGGGGAACTGCTGTAAGCTCGGGAGTCTATTTTGTGCGAGTCGAGATGAATGGCTTATCTCAAACTCATAAAATGATACTCATGAAATAGAATTCGGTAACCCGGGCTTTGGCTCAAAGCCAAAGCCCGGGTAATGAGAGTAAAACATGAAACGAAATTTATTCATCTTGTCCCTTATTTCTATTGTATCTAAACTAATATGTATTGAAGTTGGTGGGCATATTACGCAAAATACTACCTGGTCACCTGACAATAACCCATACATCATAACATCATTTCTGTATGTTGATGCAGGGGCTACACTCTCCATCCTGCCAGGCACTCAAATACGCTGCACAGGCGCAGATAGGAATAATATCTATAATTTTATGTGGAGTGGGAATAACCAGCCACTATCAAAAATGATCATTGCATATGGGGTGATAAATGCGGTTGGTTCGTCAGAAAACCCAATCACGTTTGATAAATATCAAACTGGGGCGAACTACCGCTGGGGTGGAATATATATGGCTCACAACGCACCCACATCAACTTTCGAATTCTGCGAATTCCGCAATACTTTTTTCTGTGACTACGTACCTGGTGAATGGTCATTAGCAGCGGTTGTTTTCGAAAATGGGTCAATCAATATTCGGAGTTGCACGTTTGAAAACAATCGTAATGCCATAGGGTCAGGTTCTTTGCAGTCGGATATATTGCTATACGAGTGCAAGTTCATTTCTATCAATGATAACTATCCACCTCCTTTCGGGCTAACTGGTTTTTTGGGAATAGGTGCTGCTTCTGAGCCTGTTCCGGAGGAGTATTACTTAGTAACTATAGCCAATTGTTACTTTACTGGAAACGCAGTTTTCGCTACTTTTGGGAATTATACAGATGCCTTGTTTCTATTTAATTTTGTAAGCGATTTTACTAATCTACGAGAACAAGATTATCGAACTGATTCTGGATCGGTGTGCAGCTATGGGAATATCAGCTACAATGGGAGCAAGGGCTGGGGTTGTAGCTCTGCTACTGCTTCCGATACAGTTTTTGCTCGCAGGAATGTAATGGTAAAACCTGAGAATGCGAATCCTGGAAACTCTCCTCTTATCCTTGGTGCGAGTGGCTTTGGGACGAACTACGTTTCAGATAACTACCTGTCAGGTTGTGTGCAAGTTAAAACGACGATGTCCAATGCCACAACATCGTACATATATAACAACACTATAGAGAACAACCACGGAAGTGCGGTACTGGAATTCGAGAATTCCAACTCGGAGTATCATGGGGGACAGGTTAGGTGTTTTAATAATCTGATAAGATACACTGGGGATTCATATTCTCGAGTTGTAACATCAAGATATACATCACCATACATTTATAACAACGATTTTTTGAACTTCTCTTCACTACAATGGTCACTTGGCGGGTGTGATGAAGTTTTTACGAACAATATTATTGAATGTACTCAATGGTCATCGGGAGGTGCCTCGCAAGAGCATCATCCCATTCTAATTAACAACTGTCTCTCGATGCCTTTATTAGACCCATGGAGTCTATTGGATGGCGGGGGAAACATAGTTACAGATCCGATGTTTGCGGACACCCTGAATGCCGATTACAGTTTATCTGCAAATTCACCGTGCATTGATGCCGGTGCTTACCGTCCCGATCTACCTGAGTTTGACATCAGGTATCACAGGCGCGTCTCTCCAGGTACCATAAACGGTCCTCGCACGGTAGATATCGGAGCATATGAATATAGCTCGGTCTATATCGGAGGGATCAACGGTTATGTATATGATTCAGTATCAGCATTACCTGTTGACTGCGTGAAGATCGAGATTTTAGGGAAACTACCGGAATTCAGCGATACCCTTGGATGTTTCCAGTATCCCTCCGGAGCGGGGAATTATACAGTGAAGGCAAGCCGCTGGGATTACCAGGATTTGATTATTCCTAATGTTGTGGTGACTTTAGGTGAGGACACCATACTAAACATCCCGCTTGTGCGCACTAATGTAGCCAATGACGATAATACGCAGTCACCTGAACCCACAGATTTCGGCCTTGCTAATTATCCTAACCCTTTCAATCCAACGACCACGATCAGTTTTATTGCTCCTCAAGCAGGAACTACCAAACTGTCTGTGTTCAATATCAAAGGCCAAAGAGTAAAGATGCTCTACAATGGGCTGCTATCAAAAGGCCATCACAGTATCGTTTGGAACGGGCTCGACGAGAGGGGAACTGCTGTAAGCTCGGGAGTCTATTTTGTGCGAGTCGAGATGAATGGCATATCTCAAACTCATAAAATGATACTCATGAAATAGAATTCAGTAACCCGGGCTTTGGCTCAAAGCCAAAGCACGGGTAATGAGGTAAAACATGAAACGAATTTTATTCATCTTGTCCCTTATTTCTATTGTATCTAAACTAATATGTATTGAAGTTGGTGGGCATATTATATCGTGTTTAGTTTGAAATGACATAATCCATGCCCAGCCCACCACCCAATATTGTATGGGGCTCCGCCCCATGCCCCGATTGATTATGTCATTTCAAAGTGGAAACTGTATTACCCAAAATACTACCTGGTCACCTGGCAATAACCCAAACAAAAAATCCCGGCCAGGATCTGACCGGGAAGAGATGTATTTGATGCTGACCGGAGAGCGGTCAGACCAGTTGTTTGATTGCTTTGTTTCCTGGGAAGAGAGCGCAGTTTTCGAGTTCTTCTTCGATGCGGAGCAATTGGTTATACTTAGCCATGCGTTCGCTTCTGGAGAGGGATCCGGTCTTGATTTGTCCAGTATTCATGGCTACAGCGAGATCTGCCATGAAGGTATCGCAGGTTTCACCGCTGCGGTGGGAAACCACGCAGGTCCATCCGGCTTTGTGAGCTGTGTTGATGGCGTCGATAGTCTCAGAGACGCTGCCGATCTGATTGAGTTTAATGAGCACGGAATTGGCCACATTTTTCTCGATTCCCTGGCGAATCAGGCTGGGATTGGTTACGAAAATATCGTCTCCTACTAACTGGATGTGTTTCCCCAGCTTGGTATTGAGCTTTTTCCAGCCTGCCCAGTCATTTTCAGCGAGGCCATCTTCGATCGAGACGATGGGGTATTTTTCCACCATTTTCTGATAGTACTCGATCATTTGTTCACTGGTGGTTTTCTTGCCTTCAAAGTTGTAAGCCTTTCCTTCGGCGAAGCTTGATGCGGCAGAATCGATGGCGATGAAAATATCTTTGCCAGGTTTGTAACCTGCAGTTTTGATAGCCTCGACGATTACTTTGAAGGCTTCTTCATTGGATTTCAGGTTTGGCGCAAATCCACCTTCGTCACCAACGGAGGTAGCGAGTCCCTTTTTGTGCAGGATGGCTTTGAGGGAATGGAAGGTTTCGGCGTTCATTCTGAGGGCTTCTTTGAAAGTTGGTGCACCCAGGGGCATGATCATAAATTCCTGGATATCGATGTTGTTATCGGCGTGTGCTCCACCATTGATTATATTGGACATGGGAACCGGTATGGTAAGGGCAAGAACACCACCGAGATAGCGATAGAGGGGAAGGTCACATTCTTCAGCAGCGGCTCTGGCACAGGCCATGGAGACAGCCAGAATGGCATTGGCACCCAGCTTGGCTTTGTTGGGAGTGCCATCCAGTTCCAGCATCTTGGCATCGATCTTGGCTTGGTCGGATACTTCAAAGCCGATGAGTTCGGGAGCGATGATTTCATCGATGTTTTGCACTGCTTTGAGCACGCCTTTGCCACCATAACGTTTTTTATCGCCATCACGCAACTCACAAGCCTCTCTCTCTCCAGTTGACGCACCACTTGGCACCATTGCAGTGACCTGAACACCATTTTCTAGTTTTACACATGCTTCCACTGTCGGATTCCCTCTTGAATCCAATATTTCAATTGCTGTTAGTTTCTGAATTTTCATTGTCTGATTTTTTAGATTTTTAA